>CAZXMD010000012.1:15111-19651 GCA_964641635.1 uncultured Candidatus Finniella sp.
ACCAATCCATCACTTAGCCCCAAAGCCGTTTCAAGGGAATCCGCAAGCCGTTGGGCCATTTCCGGTTGCACCACAACGCGGTCAACCACAACCTCAATGTCATGGTTAATTTTTTTATTGAGTGCAGGGACCTGGTCAATCTCATAAACAGTTCCATCAACTTTGACCCGCTGGAATCCTTTTTTGCGCAAGTCCAGAATCTCTTTTTTATATTCCCCTTTACGGCCGCGCACGATGGGAGAAAGAAGAAGGAGACGCGTGCCCGAAGGCAGGGCCATAATACGGTCCACCATCTGGCTAACCGTTTGCGCCTCAATGGGCAAACCCGTGGTCGGAGAGTGGGGAACGCCAATACGGGCGAAAAGCAGACGCAGATAATCATATAGCTCTGTTACGGTTCCAACGGTCGACCGGGGATTTTTTGAGGTTGTTTTTTGCTCAATGGATATGGCGGGGCTTAAGCCATCAATAGAATCTACATCCGGCTTTTGCATCAATTGTAAAAATTGACGGGCATAGGCGGACAAACTTTCCACGTATCGGCGCTGGCCTTCCGCATACAATGTATCAAAAGCTAAAGAAGATTTTCCGGACCCGCTCAAGCCCGTAATCACGACCAGACGGTCCCGCGGAATATCAACGTGAATGTCTTTCAGGTTATGCTCCCGCGCCCCGCGGATGCTGATATGTGTGGTGCTCATGGCCTTCTTTCCGAGACTAATAAACAAGCGTTCAAAATGAAAATGGCCTTATTGAGCCAGTCTGTCAAATAAATTCAAAAGCTCGAAGCCAATTCTTGATTTGCCTTGTTTCAATCTCTTCTTCTTTTGAAACGAGGCGCTTAATGAACATGATACTCTATATCTTCTCCATAGCCCGAATAGCCTAAAGATTCCTCATCGCGGTAATAGCCATTTGTTATGTCTTCTTCTTGCGTTACAAAATAAAGGGATGCATTCGTTACCGCGTCATGATCATCATTAACTTTCTCATCCAGATCATGATGCCACTTCCATAACCAGGAGCGCTGATAGGAAAGACTTATATACTCCGAAACAGCATTATATGGATTCGACATGAATTCCTTAAGACATTCCGGCGTATTGTTGACGATGCCTTCCTTGATGTAGACGGCGCCCTTCTTGACGACTTGCGGCGTATAATCCACAGCGCATTCCTTTATATATTCCGGTATTGTTGTAACAGCCGCCGTTAGAAAACCTTGCAGCTTATTTTTGAAGTGGCTATGCCCCGAAAGAAAGGCGTCAACAGCATAAGGAACCATAAGGACCCTCCATTTCTGGGAGGATTCGGATTCATCCACATACTGAAAGCCAAGAATCACCCCGACCAGCGCAGAAAACCCTGCCGGAACGGCTGCCCCAAAACCGGCCAATGAAAAGTTTGGAACCGTGGCAAGGGAGGCTTTAGGCGCACCATACTCTTTCACCGCTTTTGCCATATGAAGAAGTTCTTTTATCGCGTAGAAAGAAATCAGGGTGCCGGCAGAAGCCTTTATCAACTGGGGCGTCCAGGGTGAGTCCGGCTGCCAATAGGGTGAGTCCGGCTGCCAATATTGTAAAACAATTTTAAGCCCCTGCTCTATGGCCATGCCAGCGCCAACCAGCGCCAACGCTTTAAGGGGTATTTTCAGAAACCCGGCAGGTTTTTGAATGAGGAAGATGGCCTTTTGACCCTGAACCTTTAGACAGTTTCCCTTTGGAACGTTCATTGATTCAGGATGTACTGGTTTGTCCATGAGTGCGCTCACAGCAAAATATTTTTTTTCATCAATAGATAAACCCTTTATTTGATCACGTTCATCATTGACTATTGCGTATTTTCCTTTTGCCATATCATCGTTTTCTTCCCCGTTATGCAAAGACCGTTGAATGGCCTCCCGCACAAGGTCTTTGTGTTTTATTGCCTGCTCGGGAAGTAAATTGGCTTTATAAAAAAAGTTCTCTACTGCTTCATCCTTGAGGCTACTGGCCATATACACAAATTTCCCATCCGGCTCCTGATTTATATAGTCCTTCAAAAGGTAACGAAGAATTCTTGTATTCGCATGGTAGGCTTGCCCGGTATAGCGCACGAGGAGGCAAGTCCCAAAGGGAATGATCAAATCCGAAAAATCCTTTGCCCAAACGGAAGACAAGAGCGCTGCCGGGAGAATGCCTTCAGGAAGAGCCGCTATGAGCGCAAAACCATTTACCCCATAATAAAGCAGGGACTTTTTATACCCTATTTCCCAGGTGTATTCCCCCCCACCGACCAAGGGCGTCGATAGCGCATCTTCCTGTTCCTTTTTCCCCGTATAACAGGAATAACAGGCTTTCATGGCGCTCCATACTGCTCCTCCTATCGTTTGTCCCCATTCATAACCTTCCTGTAAGAGGGCGAACGTAAAGGTTGTCATGAAAGTAGCGACAAGGGTCGTTGATAACCCTCCGCCGGGAGGAATATCAAAGTAATAACCGGTCACATTTACGTTCACCCCTGTCATGGCTGTCGGAGGAAACGCACCAAATACAAGGCTTCCCAGAACGCCAAAACCAACAACTACCCGGGGATCCGGCCGATAAAACCTATTATCCATAACCCTTATAAAGGGAGCGTCGCCCCGGTTTTTTTCATATTGTATGGCAAATGAAGATTGCTCTTGCCTCGGAGACTGTGACGAATAGGTTTCCGAGATTTCCACACCTTCGTCTGAGGAACTTTCTGAAAACTTCTCTGAATCAGAGCCCTCTGTTGACAATCCCCCTTGAAGTAGACGAGGCGAGGTGGACTGATAACGGGGCGAGACTGGCTGAATTTCAAGGGGTTGGTCGGTTTTATCAAGATAGAGGGATAACCCCTCCTGAAGGGGATTGATTCCTTGGTACAACCTCTTCCATGGTTGCGGGTTGAGACGCTGTCTTGATGACAGATCTTCGTACGAATCTTCAGCTTGCCCTTCAAGATTTAATGCATACACAGCTTTAGTTCTTCTTCTTTCAAAGAGGCTTCCCTCGGAGACCCGCTTCCATGATTGTGGTTTTCTTTGCGAATCATTCCCCTGCCCAAAATCCAATTTTTGGGCAGACTGCCCCCTTCGAAGAGTCTTTTTTTTCTGTGGGTTTTCCTGCGTAACCGTAACGGCCACTTCATTTGATAAATCGATTGTGTTTTCCAAAATGGGAAGAAGTGGCGAGCTGGGGAGTAGTCCTAAGGGATTGTTACCTTCCCCAGGGTTTAATGGAGTTTTGCTCGTCCGCTCTACAATATAAGGGTTTTTCCCCCATGACCGCTGTCTTTGAATTGGTCTTCTTTTAGGGTCGGTAAAAACAACCTGTTTTTCAGACTCGGTTTTTTTTTCTTCCCCATTCTTTTTATCTGCGTCCTTTTGATCCGTGCCTTTATCTTTCCTGGAAAATTTTCTCGACACTTTTCTGGTCAATCCCTTGCTTATCGACTGACTTCTCTTGAGCAGGCTGGCGGTTTTAATTTTCGTGGCTTCGGTATACACCGTCTCCTCGGGTTCCGAATCATCGTCGGTACTGTTTGTTGTGCTGCTTATGGATAAATCTTCTTCTCTACTGTCGGCATTATTAGTCACACCAAGTGTTTTTTCCAAATTCTGGGAATGAAAGTAACGTTTTTGTTTCAAATGTTTGCCCTCATCTTTTTCCACAATCTCCATGGCAGCAGTGCTTGTGCAGGAGAGAAAAAGCGGGAAAAAAAGCATTAAAGCGATCGATTTCAATAGGGTGTTGCGTTTCAAGACACTTTCCTTAATTTAAAATAGATTTATCTAAAATTAGGGTATTATGCAGTTCCTTGTAAAGGCAAGAATCTTCCTTCCGGAAAGGAAAGATCTGCCAGAACCCACTTGTGTCTATATTTAAAATATGCTAAATATTGGGAGCCCTTATGGATAAAAATGTAAGAATTCAATAAGTAATTTCTTATCCAGAACATCGGGCAACTTCAAAAATTGAAATGAGGCATAAATCCCATAATATAACCTTGGGAGCTTATCCTATTTATAAAAACAAGGGGACATTCATGTCGATGGAAATTTACTTACCACCGAATAGACAGTTATCGCTAAGGGCCGTCGCTTCACCCAATAAAGGCAAAGCAGCTATGGGGGCCCGTAGTGGCTGGCTGCTGGCGCAAATGCACCTGGCGGGACAAAATGTTGCGGCCGATAAAGCGCACGGCGCTGTTGAAGTTCATTCCATTAACGAACTTGTGTTTTATGAACCCATTCATGACGGGGATGAGGTAAGTTATTATGCCGAAGTCATCCGAATGAACCACAAAACCCTAACCTTACAGGTTGAAGCCTGGGCGCACCGTCCACCCCAGGCAGACGATATCAAGATCACAGAAGGCTGCTTTATATTTCTCATGAATGAGCACACCCCTCAATCTTGTTCGGTAGTTTCATGCGGCTAAATTGATATTATGGCTTTTACCAACCAGCAGCATTATTTTTAAGAAGCTTCTGCGAAAGTGTCGACTTATGAGCCTAGATTTGAACGGGCAAGTA
>CAZXMD010000013.1:0-19095 GCA_964641635.1 uncultured Candidatus Finniella sp.
AAAGAGGAAGTTTATGTTTTTTACAGAGGATATCACTTTCTTACAACACAAGACATAGATGAAGCCACACTCCTTTACAAAGGGATTTCTTCAAGGCCAGTATCTAATGGGGATATTCCAGCCCTAGAAGTTGGAGATACTATTTCCAAAATTCAAACATTAAATCGTCTCTGGACAAAAGAAGAGCAAATAATATTTAAGCCTTCCTGTGATACGCCTTACCAAGAATTGGTACAACTATATACAAACTACTATACAACATTTATTAACGAGTTAGGTAATGCAGATTCTAAAACAAGAAAAATCTTAAAATTAGCAGGACTAGAAAATATCACATCAAATTTCCTTATTTCAACAAGCTTGAAGTCATGGCAAGCGTATAAATATGGCTCAGGCTTAAAACTTTATAAAGACCTAGAATTGCGGCGTTACCCGTCATATTCCAAGGTAACGTTTGCACCGCAAAATCCAATTATTGGCTATGTGGATGTTATCGTTATCCCTGCAAGGGAAATCCGCAATACTGGCGCTTTTTTTGTGGTCGATTCTTTTGCAACGGGTTCTACAAAATTAGCCTACCATTTTAGCAAAAACCTTACTGAGGAGATGGAAGTCCTTTTTCCTTTTTATATAAGTGCAAAATACCATGTAAGCAGAATACCTATAAAGCTGCCCTCCCTACACAGCAGCATTAAGGGAGATAGTATGCAGCGCGCCCATTGGAGGAAGAAAATATTACCTGCTACCGCCGAAGCTCAGAAAAAAATTGAATTGAAACTAGTTGAATCAGTAATTGAAAAAACTTCAGGAGTTTTAAATAAAAATACCACTCTTTCCCTTGAGGAAAATAAAAAGATAAGAGTTTATAATGGCCCTTCTCTATTTGGATTAGATAAAGCATTAGTCCCCTCTGATGCGGTTATTATTAGAAATCAGATTATGGGCTTTGAACAACGGATAACGACTCAATACTTTGATAAAATCTCCCATAAGTTTACGATACCAATAGAAAGTCTTTCTTTTCCTTTAAGCTATGCGCTTAAAAAACTGGCAAAATCAAATTATCCAATGACGATCCTTGCCAACTTCAGCATGAATTCAATCAGATTCGATTTAATGAACCAATTTCTATCTGAAGATGCTGTCGTGAAACTCAGATTCCAGGGTGATCCAAGAATTAGTGGTAACTTAAGTGAGGATTTTCGTAGTCTTGACATTAAAGAAAATGACGTTGAAAGAAAAGCAGATGCTCTATGGTTTGATCCAAATAAGTCTATCGTCTCACAACTTGTAGGAATTTCAAATACCCGCAATAAGCAACTCATTGTTGATGTTTCAGGACTTGGCCTAGCTCCTGAGTATTTTGTAGTAAATACTCAAAAATTAAATTTATTGGACGAAGAACGAGCAATCGTAGATGAAGCTTATAATTGGGTTATTGATGGCGCTGATTGGTGGGGTGATTATGTCCGCAAAGAATTGAGATAAAATATCATAATAGCGAAAACTCATTTAAGGCCCAAAATCTATACTTCTTTGATGAGACGGGTTCATTTCCTGAGATAACTTAAGCTGGATTTGAACATCCTTATTTAAACGACCTAGTTTTTCAGCACAAGCGCTATGGAAATCTTGTTGTTTGGCTGTTAGAGAAGAACTATCAGTTCGATCCATTGCTTTTTCAAGGATCGCTTGTTGTTCAATAAGGCTTTGGTAAGTAGCTATCCCTTTTACTTCAAGCTTTATACCTGCTTGTACCAACCTTTGTTCATTAAGCTGATGGTGAGCCATAATAGCTTGGCAGATAACCTTTAAGTCAGCGGGCGTGGGAAGTACATTGGTTTTGTCTCTATGCAGCAAAGCGTGCTGCTCAAACTGCTCCTGCTGGGAAGGCGTCAATTCAGATGACTTACCAAAAGCCATAATATAGTCTGGTGCTTTTTGATGTTTAAGGAGCTCCTCTCGAGCCTGCTGGATGAAGTCATCCTGATTGACCTTGTTTCCTTCTTCTAAGGCTTGCTGGTAAAGGCGTCCTTCAATAGCTGTCAGGCGCTCCCCTTGCCAATAAGCTGTGCTCAATTCTTCGGCATTTCTCGGTAGTCGTTTGTGTTGCTTCATAAAGCCCATTTTTGCACACCAATTTTGGTGGAAGGGTAGTCGATCCTTTTCAAACGCCTGTCTCTTAATAAAGAATCCATGGTCTTTGTTAACAGCAAGCGCTTCTTGGACTGCATGCTTATCTAATTTTGTTAATCGTTGGGATATGGGCATAGACTCTGATTGGGATTTATTAGGTTCAGCAGATTTAACTGCCGCTGGTGAAGGTGTATTGAAGAAATCCCTCGACCTCATTTCTTCCGAGTCTTCAAAGGATAAGAACTCTTCCTTAGTTCCCTTATCCTCTTGGGGACGATCCAGAACCTTATTGAAAATGTCCCGCGCTGTAACCTTGATGGCTGACCAAAAATCTTTGCCCTGTTGGATTTTTTGCTGGTGCCAGAGAGCATCTGTGTCTTCTGCTAATACTGCCTGGATCTTATCGGTGTCCAGGTAGTCAAAACCTGATAGCTTGTCTTGAATGCGGGACAAGCGGTCAATGATTTTATCTTCCCGCCAGAAATCCAGGCTTGAGCCAAACACCTGAAGGGTATGGCGGTGGCGGCTCATCCCCACATAAGACAGATTGCGGTACTGCTCGAAGGAAGCCAACATCTTGACATGGTCAACCGTTACCCCTTGGGCTTTATGGATGGTGGTTGCCCAGCCATTGTCGATAAAAGGGTACAGATTTGGGGAAAAAGAAACCGTCTGAACAGTCCTGCTTATGGCCAACTGCTGCTTCAAAGCTGCGCTTCCTGTGCTCACTGACCTAAAGTCAGCTCCGCTCCGGTTCTCGCTTTTCATGGCATTTGTCTCATAATCAGAACTGTTCAATGAGGGAGAGTTTGCTTCATCTAATTGAACCGTAATTTTATTCTGCTCAATGGACACAATTGTTCCCAAGCTGCCATTTTTGACATTTAGGCTATTGTCATTTCGGGTGAAAAGAAGGCGGTCTCCTTGGGCAAAGGTTCTATCCTGGTAGGTAACGATCTCCTTGCCAAAATCGTCTTCATCAATACGCTGGGTATTAAAGGTGTAATCTTTGCCGGTGATGTTGCCTTGTTTCCGCATGTGGCCTCGGGCTTCTTCATTGAGCTTGTTGGCGTCCTTGTTGGTAAAAGCCAGCATGAGATGAGATTGATCAGAAGAGGCTTGATAATCTTTGGCCCAGGCTTTGACAATTTCTTGCCGCGTGCTGTCCCTTGTATCCGCAATATGCTCATAGCTCATTTTACGTAAGATAGATTCGATGTCCTTGAAGAGGGTAGGATTGGGAATCGGCGCCGCCTTATACTCAGCAACCAGGGAGCCCAGGGTTTTAAGAGTTTTAACATCCACGCCCCTGTCTTTAAGGGTGTGTTGCTGGTTGTCATAGTCACCAATAATTTGTGCAACCATCCCTTGCCTTGTTTTTTTCCAATCCTTAAATAAGTTAAAATCTTGGTGTTCAGAAACAATGTCAAAATCGGTTTCAGGATCAAAGGATTTACCGTCGCCAAGCTCTGGTTTAAGGTCTTCGAGCATTTCTTTCCAGATGCGCCCTGACATTTGGCGAGCCAAACAATAGTTATCGAGGAGGAGGTCTTTATTGCCCAGATCAGGCACCTTCTCCTGGATTGTGGTAATGCACCCTTGTTCCTGATAAAGTTTCAAAGCGCTCTTGGCATGCAATGTACCAAACAACCGTGTTGCTTCCCGCTGCCAGTCTGTTTGCTGGCGGACAACCGTTTCAAGAACAGCCGGATTGACCCTGCTGGTCAGCAACCGAAAAGCGGGGCCTGCTTCCACAGATTGCAATTGGTTGCCATCGCCCATAGGAACAATCTTGGCCCCTGTTTTTTCAATGAGGAACAAAAGCTCGGCAAACCGTCGGCTGTCCACCATGCCAGCTTCATCCACAATGACAACTGTCTGGAAAGAAATTTGTTCCCGTCCGCCTGTTTGCGCATGCAAGAATTTGTGCAAGGTCATGGATCGGATGCCGCAACCCTCCATATTACGCGCGGCTTTTCCTGTAGGTGCCAGACCGATGACTTTATACCCTGCTTCTTCCCAGGCTTCTTTTACAGCTTCTAAGCATGTTGTCTTACCAGCACCCGCAAACCCAATCATGCAAGAGATTTGATCACTGGAGAGCATGTGCCGGATTGCAGCTATTTGATCAACACTTAACCCGCCATATTTGACCAATTTCTCGTTATGTTCCGCCATAACCGCATCAACGATACCTGAAGCCACCTTAAGGGTTTGTTGGGCAGCCAAACCTTCTACCGTTTTGACAAGGCCCATTTCAATGCGCAGCATCTCTTTTGTTGTGTAAACGGGTTCTCGCGTATCTTTATGGAATTCCAATGATTCCAAATCGACAAGCTCTTTTGAGGCCATCAAACGGTCAAGCAAGATACGAAACTGATCCGCATCATCGATATAGCGGTGCAAAACTTTGGCGATGTCCTTACGGGTAAAGGTCGAATGCTTGGAAGTGACAATTGAAAAAACAAGTTCCGGATTTTTAACAATTTTGAACTGGTTCTTGAGCCTCACCATATCAAATATTTTCTGCTTATCCGTTTCAATGCCCCGCTCAGTCATATCAACAATCTTTGCCCCCCGTTTGGGTTGGGGGTCTATATCTAAGCCTCGATCCGCATAAGAAAGGTGGGATACTTGAACCTCAAAGCCGTGTTCTTTTAAGGCAAGGTTTTGATAAGCCGCACATTGCTCCCGCGTTTCTTCGCACAAACTTTTGTCATTCCACGCCCTGTTTTTTAACCCAAAACCGTCCTCTGCTAAATCGCGCGTGGAAAGAAGAAGGTGACAATGGGGCTTTGCCATACCTGTTTCCCGATCAACATCAAAATGAAAACAAGGGATCGCCACCATACCCTTTTTAACAAAAGTGTGGTAAATAAAATCTTTCGCCCACGCAATATTTTGCTCTTCGGTTAACTCGTTGGGCAGGGAAAATTCAAACTCCCGATAAACTTGCGAATCTTTTCTGTTCTCAGCCGCTTCAAAAATATTGGATAATTTTTGCAAGGCAGATTGGCGATCAACTGAGCACTCTTGGGCCAGGTCAGCAATCCATTGCGGTGCGCCTTCTGGCACCATAATTTCAACATGACCGACAAATCCTTTTTGGGTGTAGTCCCACGTCTCTCCTGTGTGTTGGTCTTCCAACTTCGTTGCGCTTCGGTATGCCAAAGCTGCGACGCAACTCTTCCCTCCTTGTCGTGAGATCATCTTCATCGTACCGTGAAAATTTGCCATGGTAGCGTTGCCATCACCATAATTTTCAGTCCCACAACTATATCAAATTTTAATTAAATTTTCAAGGATAGGTTGCTTGCAACCAAGCGCCGTTGCAAAGCAACGTATAAGCGCGCACTTTGAAATTCTTCAAAGCGAATGACGGATAACATAAAAAAATATTTACTCCAAAAATATAAAAATTCTCGTAGATATAAAAGAGGGTTGTTAGGGGGAAGTTCATTCCCCCTAACATTTTATTTTAAATTGCAGTTGGATATACTCTAAGAAAAAAATAATTCCTGTCTCTTACATACATTTCGCTACTTAAATTTTCATATTAATTTATAAATTAAAGAGAAGACCCCTTCTATATTAAATAAGCTGGGAGTATGTTTATGGGAGGATTCATCTTGATATGTTATTAAGACAAAAGCAACAAAGAAAACTGTAAGGTACTTGTTAATTTTCTCTAAGGGTATACAAATATGGAAAATGATACTATCGACCAAAGCCAATTCATCGAGCATGTTAATACAAAAATGGGAAAGGAAAATTGGATTACCGTATTTAAAGTTAATAATACAATCGCGCAATTTTCAGCACTTGTTCCCAGGGAGCTTACCAAAGAGATATTGCAAAAACCTAGCTGGGAATTGCATATGGATAGCGTTAGACCTAGCTTGGTGTCAAGAAGAATCAATGGGGAGATGGTATGCACATATGAAACGATTAATTCTAACGAAGTTGAGCCATTAATAATTCCGCGCCATTTTCATGGCATAAAAGAAGATTACAAAGAAGTATGCGAAGACTTCAGGTTATTTCATAATCTTTACCCTGATAAAGGAACAGATAATTACTACGCTATTCTAGACAACGGTGATTTAGAAGAAGTTGTAAAATACGATAAGTTGAATCAAGAAATACAAATAAAGTCTTCTTATTTATACAGATATACTTCTGCTAAGCAAAAAAATTTAGCATTGTATTTTGATAGGAGAATTTTTGGGAACCAGCCGACTTATCCTACTTCCCTACGGAATGAGGAAATATGCTATGAAATTACTACGGGTCAGCATCCTGACAAAACCAATAATAGGACTTACGCTTATTTTAGCCTTTTAATTGGTAAAAAGATAATCTTTTGTTCATCAAATACCAATGAAATTTCTTACCCTAAAGGATATGAAGAATTTATAATCAGCCAAAATGAAATTGGGGAACTCATCTCTCACGAGTGTGACCCTAATAAATTGGCAAATTATTTCGGTAAAAACCCTGATCGCCCGAATTACGTAACACCAGTTTTTTTCAAGCGAACTGTTTTAGATAAATACTATAATGATCCCAAATACATCGTTGGTGATAATTACATCCAATGCGCAGGGTTGTGGCGTATGAGGATCGATAATAACCATGAGAAATATATAATTGTTTGTTTAGGAGACCTAGGCTTATATCTTCCTAATATTAGCGAGCAAAAATATTGGTGCAGTTTTAACGTCTTTCCTGATGGAAAATGGAGCGAGACTTATTGGACAAGGTGTTTTGAAGCGCACTTTGCAGATCCAAGCAATCCTGATTTATTATTTAAACAGCGTTTTGAAAACTTTTCTCAAAGGTGGAAGAAGAAAATGGGTTGGGATCTCTTTTTGCCCCTTAGTCCAGAAGATGAACATTGTTTTACAAGTCTCCATATCCCTTGCGATAACAATCATAAAAACTTTGATCAAGAAATTTTGCACCTTTGCAAAATAGTTATTGACTCAATTAATCACGACCGCCTCGAGGCGGAAATCAAATCTTTAGATGAGTGGCTGTCTCTATCCGATACGGAGAGAGCTCGAGGTATTAAGAAACTTGAAATATACTTGTCTAATAATTTTCCAAATATTTTTGATCAACACGTGAAATTTCTTAGAAATCTGCAAAAGATCAGATCGTCATCAGCCGCCCATAGAAAAGGTGAAAACTATACAAAGATTACACGTGAGATTAATGGAAAAAGTTTAGAAAGTTATTTTCGTTCATTGCTACTGGAACTTATAAAACTTGTCGATGATCTTTTGGAAAAATTTGATGCCTGATGGTGCGAATATAAGCAGGTATTACATGCTTCTGAATCAAAGAAGGTCGTTATTAAGGCTGGCTCCATACCATACCAGAAGATTCGTTGAGAGAAGTAGCGCCTTGGTTTGTTAAAAATTATCTGTTAACAATTAATTAAGAAAAATTACGGCATAATTAGATCTTAATAACCATAGATATACAAGAGTGGTAAATGTGCCTAAAAAAAATCCAGGAAAACAGTAATGCTATTTTTGTAGGAGTTGCATCTACTTTATTGTCAGCAATTTTCTTGGGGATATTCCCGGGTGTCATTTGGCTTGGCATTGAATATGCTGATTTTAAAAATAAGATAAATGCACATCAAGAAAAAATATCAAAATTAGAAGATGTAATATACAATAATTACAAATCAAAACTTGATGAATACCCAACTGTAGTAGAAAAAGTTCATACTGATAAGCTTTCTAGAAATTTTCTTGAAAGTAAAATCCCCCCTGAAAATTTTCCATTCGTACTTGGTGTTTTAAAAAATAATGATACTCAAAATGCTAAAGAAAAGCTTTTAAAGCAGGGGCTTATATCTCCAGAACAATTATCTAAGGTGTTTAAAAACTCTCCTGAAAAGACTACCATTGAAGGCACTCTTAGGTAGTCTTTATCAAAATTTATCCTCATAGGCCCTCCCCCAAATCCCTTGTCTTCAAATAATGCTGGATAGCAGGGTTTGTCTTTTGTCCTTTCCATAAGGTTTGTCGAAATTTGATGGTTATGTCTTCCATGAACTCAAGCCAAGCGTCAAAAGTTTCTGAGCCTGCGGTGATGATTATCTCTGCCTTTTCACTCTTGGAAGCTAAGGCTTGGTTCCTATGGCTCAGAAAATCTCGATAAATTCCCAATTCATTCGCCTGGTCATCATCGGCAAAAATGACCAAGTTTGCAGCGTGATACGTGACGCAGAATGCAAGAAGCTGTTCCATAATTTTCATCTGAAACACACCCTTGAGGATTTCATAAAGGGTGTTATCGTCCCAAACAAATTTTCTGAATTGTTCATCAGTTATCTTGGGGAAATGGCAAATTACATCCCTAGAGTCCTTCAGGTTGGATGCACTTTCTTGAATTTCTAAGACCAGTTCACACGCCAAGAAATGCGCCAAATCTTGCGCCTCCATGACATAAAGATTATTGCCTTTCACATGTACTTCTGCCCGAAAAGAAGGCCGCCTGTTTTTATTAGCTTTGGGGAGGATATCTTGAATGAAAGGCGCAACAGGAACAAGTTTTACGGGGGCGCCATCCCGCCCTTTCAAACGCGCGGAATCGATGGTGTGGTATGTCATTTCATTGGATTCCTGGAGCGCGATTAAAATACCCGATTGCTCAAGCTCGGCCAATATGTACCCAATGGTATCTTCGTCCCAAAAAAAGAACCGTTGATAGAGACGGTTAAAAACGTTTTCCACCCAATACCGATTATCTTTAAAATGAGCATCCCCTTCAGGGTTAAGCCAATAATGGATAACCTGAATGACAGCGGCTTCATTGAACCCCACGGCCTCGGCGAGAGCGGGGAGCACTTGAAAAGGTGGCTCAGCAATTAGTAATGGATAAGTCATCAGACGCCTCCTCCTTTATAGCTTCAGGAGAAACGTTACTCTCATTGCCTCCTTCGATGACATAGCCATATTTTTTGCAGAAATCCAGGTACCAATTCTTTTTGAGCTTTCCAATATCAATGCAAATCGTTAAAGGCACCCACGTGGGATTAGCATAATCACCTCTGCAAATCTCAATCACGCCAAGTTGTTGATCGTAAGCTTCCTTGAGTGGCGCAGACACAGTTTTTTGTTTCAGCTTAAAGTAAAGGTCGGCCACTCTTTGCGGTGGGAAGATGACAAAACTCCAATGGGTTGCATCAACCTCTGGATGATCTTCTAAAAGCTCTCCGGCGCTGAGATGGTTGAATGCATCGTCATTTTTAAATGACCTGATAAGCTTTCCATCGGGGTTGCAGATATGTATCATTTTCGTCTTCCATCATCTTTAATAGGTTCCAAGTCTACAAACCATCAATATCATGCCAAATAATCTTTCGTCAATAAAAAACTTATGAACGAAAGAATTATGTTAATTGACGCCTTTAGTAGCAAAGCTTATTGGTGGTTTAAAGGGTTATGCGCATAAGGCAAAGTTATGAAGGTTGAGAATATCCAAGATATAAATATTATGCTGCGGGGGAAGTACGTGCTTTTAACAGCCGATTATAAAAAAGCTATTTTGTTGGAATATTTTGTAATGCGGCAAGAGAGAACAAATGATTGGTTCAGTGCTAGTTTCCCAACAATATCTAAAGAGAGCCTATTAAACCTATCCATCCCTGCCCTTAAAAACTATATTGATGATTTAATAAAAAATAAATGGATTTCTCATCGTACTGACCCTAATGCTACATTTGGTTCTTCTTACCAGTACAAAGTCAATTTTGACCAGATAAAACAAGGTTTAGAGAAGCTCCAAAAAGAGGAAACAAAGAAAACATAACCCCCCTTCTACAAAACCTCTCCAATACCAATCTTGGAATAAATCTCTTCAAAAGTCTGAAAATATACTTCAAAATCAGGAAGAGCCGATAATTGATGGGACAGTTGGTCTTTCCATCCAACAGCACATTGATTTTTAGGGAGTTTCTGTAGGTCAAGCTTACCCATGGCCTTATGGATGCATTTTTGCTTCAAAGCAGCACGAAGGTAATCAAGAGGAATATCTTGAATCGCGCGATGGTAAATCTCAACCACATCATAGAGATCGCGTGGCCTCGTTCTTTCAAAAAGGGCTCGTATCTTTTCAGCAAACAAATCAACGAGACTATAGGATTGAACGGTTAGGAAAGAAATTTGGTCACCATCCGAGTAGGGCGTGTGAATGATTTGTCGAGAGACAGGGGTATTGACGATGATTTCATCTGGGGTGAGGTCAAATTTTATTCTTGGCCATTGCCGAGGAGAAGAAGGACTAACAGGCCCTTTGTAAAATACCCGTCCTTGTATAATGAGCTGTTTCGAAGGATTTTCTATAACTTCAAAAATTGTACGCTCCAGGTTAATTTCGATTCCGCTACTTTGATAAACCCATCTTGAGATATTGTTTATAGCATCCTGAATAAAATCCAGGCGGGCTGATTCAGCATTCACGATCGTGAAATCAAGGTCTTCGCTGAACCTATAATTTTTAAAAAAGCATTTGCGAAGGCAGGTTCCGCCTTTAAATATCCATGATTCTTTTAAAAGGGAGGATTGACCTATAGCACCTAGAATCCACCCTAAAACATAATCTTTTTCTACCGTTACATCGCTTAGTTTGAGGTCATTGGCAATGGATTTAATTTCATCTTTGCTGATCATATCGTCATGTCTTCTGGCACGAATAAATTCCACTTTGTTATAAGGCGGGTGCAGCTTAGATCAGGGTCAATGGGAACGTATCCCTTCGACATCTTGTTAAGGGATAATAAACATAAAGGATGAGTGGGTGACAGAAGTTTTTCACTCAAAAAACCAAGCCGTTTAAAAAAGACGCCATTCTGGATTTTCTCTGCATAGGCGTGGAACGTTGCTTCTTCTTTAAACTCAGAAATATAGGTTTTGAAGCAATCGATGGTATGCTGTACCCCGCCCCCGCATTTAGGATTTATAATCATATCAACAATTGTTTTATGGGGGTCTGAAAGAGGAACTTGTGTTTGCTCTTGCCAGGTCATTTCTATACCAAAATTCTGAAAATCTTTAATCTTAAAAAGCCGATAAGAGAACCGCCCAAACGCGCGATGGGAGTGGCGAATTTTTTCAAGCGTGAGCACACATGTTGTTTCGAATAATTGATCCGTCAGCCCCCAATGGGAAGCTGCTGACCATCCCCCAACATAAGAATTCGGAAAGAGGGAAGGAACGACCAGCCATGGGTTAGATAAAGATTCTTCGGGGTTTAAAAACCTTTCACCGACAGGTAGATAGGTACCTGGCTTAATACGCCGAACGCTTCCTTGGTGGGCATATCTCGACAAAAGCATAGAAGCTTCCTTGTTTGAGATGGAAAGAGCTTGCGCGACCTCTTGAACTGTAAATGCCTTATTTTTATGAAAGATAGATTGCAATTTATCGATCGTCATTCTGAAGCTCTTTATCAGGATTAACTATAATAATGGTACATTAATTTACATATTTTGTAAACTATATGACCAAAAATGTAGTTTTGACAGAAGATCAGGAATTTTTCAATAGCATCGAAACAAGCGGTGGGTATTTTAATTTATCCTGATTTTTCATACTTACCGTAATAAAATATGAGATATTATAAAATAGATGAAGATGTAATTACCCTGGGAAAAGCAAAAAACTGATTTGTTCCTCCCCACAATCTGCCACTGATCTTTTACTATATCTAAATCTATGAGGGCCACATTATGGTACCGGACTAATTGTGCAAGCGCCCCTTGCACAAACTCAGCGTCAAGAACTCTCCAGAAAATTTGCTCCTATTTTGGAATTTTGGTGGCTAAACTTCTCATTTCTGAAAATGCGGATTGGAGGCCCCTGCCCTGCAACCGTTTCTGTTTCTTATTGTTTCCCCTGCCAAATCTGATCCACAACATTCGTTGCTTTAAGCAGTTGCTTCATCTCCAAATGCGCATATCTTGTCGTCGTATGGTATTGTAAATTGTCAATGATTCAGGAAATCAATTTGAGAGAGATCGCTACATCTCAATGTATGAACCTACCCTCCCACCTTCTTTATAGCAACATCCTCATCCCCCCAAAGACGCCCCCTCTTCAGGCGCTGCCTCTGAAACACCCCACGTAGCGAGGAAGGACAGTCCTGCAATGGTGGAAAGGATGAGAGGAACAATCCAGGGATGGGCGTACAGGCCGAGAAGAGCGGTGAAGCCCATAGGTAGAGTCGCCATCACGGCCCAGGTGATATTGTAGGACAACGCCACGCCCGTATACCGCACTTCCGGGGAAAAAATCCGCAGGAGAATGGGGAAAAAGCAGGAAGCAAAAAGGGCGATAAACACCTGCTGGATGATTAAGAAAGAGATGAGAGAGAGCGTATCTCCATTAGATAAAAGCATGTAGGAAGGCACTGACAGGGTCATGTACAGAAAGCATGTCCACCGCAACGTCTTCGTTTTGGTGCGCACATAATCCACAAACATTCCAATAAATGGAAAGATAAATACGACAAAAATGAGGCTGATGGTTGAGCCCATAAAAACGGATTTTGCCTCATAACCGTAGAATTTCGGAATGAAGTAAGGAAAATAAAGGTTGGCAATGATCATCGCCGCCATAAAGGCGGTCAGCGCCATACCTCTGAAGAGTGACACTTGATGGGTTTTCAGGAGGGTTATCAGGGGCATTGTCGGGGGTTTATGAGCACCGGTTGTCTGTTGGAATGCCTGGAAAACGGGAGTTTCCTGAATGGTGTTGCGGGCAACCAGAAGAACAAGCCCCAAGATCCCACCGCCTAAAAAAGGCAACCGCCACCCCCAACTCACAATGTCTTCTTTTGTCAGAAGCGTTGTCAGAACGTAGAGGACACCACTGGCCAACAAAGCGCCGAGGCTTGTGCTAGCCATTACCAAACTTGCGCCGCGGCCTTTGCGGCGTTCGACAGAAAATTCACCAACGATGGTCATGGCCCCCGGCAATTCTCCCCCAAAAGATAATCCCTGGATGATCCGGCAAGCGGCCAAGAGAAGAATGGCCGCACCACCGAATGTTTCATAAGAGGGGAGAAGGGCAATCATCAGCGTACCTGTTGCCATGAGGGTGGTGGATAGTAAAAAAGCGGGTCGCCTGCCAAAACGGTCCCCGATGATGCCGATGAGGGTTCCTCCCAGGGGCCGTGCAAAATAGCCTACGGCAAAGACAAGAAAGGACTGAAGGACGGCGGCGGACGCATCTTGAGGTGGGAAGAAAACCACGCTCAGGTAGGTGGCCATCATGCCATAGATGACGAAGTCATAATATTCCAAGGTGGAACCCAAACTTGCCAACAATGTAACGTGGCGGGTGGTTTTTGAAGGAATGTTCATAAGGTTTACCTTTCAAGATAGTGGTATTGTTTTAACGCCCAAACGGTCTAAAAGGTGCATCATCAAGGTCTGGCGATCATGATCGTTAGGAATCAGTTTCTGTTGCACCGGAACCAGAAAAGGGTCACCCTTATCAAAAAGTTCAGGGGCAAATTCACAATGGACACCCGACAAGACAACCCGTCCCTTACCGACATTTATCTGCACAATGGCAGCTTTAGGGGGTGACGCAGCATAGGTCGCCAGAACCCTCACGTTGGAGTAGCCATCAGCCTTCACAAAATGGCAGCCCCCATTGAAATAAGCTGTCAAAGGATAGTCCAAGGAAAAGGGGCTATGGGCTTCTTTCCATTGAAGAAGGGCTACTGCTGCCCCCGCATTGGATTGGGAATCCCAAGGCAGCAACGTGGGCCCCTCTGCGATACCCGGAAAAAACCCGAGCTCCCGACCCCCCACAACCTCTAACGGGGTTCCGACCGAAAAAGCAATCTGCTTGCTGCCGTAATAGGCACCAGCACAAAACCCAAGGTAAGCACCGCCTTGCTGAACATATGCCTGAATGTTCTGATTGCCTTTTGAGTTTAAAAACGCGCCATACGGGATATCCGCACCACCAGGCATGACAAAAAGAGCGGCATTGTTGATCCAGGCGCCTTTAATAACGTCTTGCGGGCCAATTTTCTGGAGAACGTAACACGAATGAACCATCTTTTTCAGGGTATATTCCGTATGCCGGATCGCCACCGGAGATGTCCCGGGACCGTTATAAATATAAATGGTTTGAGGAAGGGATGAGTTTAAAGCAGCTGTTTTACGATAACTCCCTGTTAATAAGATCAAGAAACCTATGAATAAGGCGCCAAAAAGGCGAAACTGGTTACGTATGTTACCCTCCATTTAGTTGAATTTTTAAAAGAAGGTAAACCTCTTTAAAATTTCAAGTTGACCATAGGGTGACTTTGAAATCTTGTCAAGGCTGGTTTTCAAAGATTAAGAAGCCTTTTGGAGGCACAAGTTCACGAATTATCTTTAAATTTTCGTCATAAACATGCAAATATTTGGGTGATGACTCAAGACACACCTCTTCAAACGCCGGATTTTCCAAGTATCCTGCCTTTATTACCCTTGCGTGGGGTGATATTGATGCCGCGCACCCTCCTGCCCGTACCGATTCTGGACACCGCACAGGCGGCGATGGTGATGGCCTGCCTTCAGGCGGATAAAAAGCAGGTCGGCCTCGTCCAGCCTATCTCAATGCTGTTTGAAGGTCAGGTGCTGGCGCCTCTTTTTTCAACGGGATGTTTGGGGGAGATTGTGGAGTTTGGCAGGACAGAAGAAAACACCCTTGTTGTCATTTTAAAAGGGATTTGCCGTTTTAGCATTCTCGAAGAGCTGGCTCCGGAAAATGGATGCCGCCAGGCCCGCGTTTCCTATGATGCTTATCCCGCAGACATGATTGAACAATCTGATTTTACCATTGACCGGACGCGTCTCCTGCGGAGCCTGAAGTCTTATTTACTGGCCAATGATGTGGGTGCGGATTGGGAAGCATTGGAAAAAGCTTCTAATGATCAATTATTGAATATCCTATCTGTCGCCTGCCCGTTTGCTGTACGAGAGAAACAGGCGCTGCTTGAGTCGCCTAACCCTCAAGAGCAATCTAGGGTTATGACGACATTGATGGAAATGGCTGTTCTAGACCATCAAACAAAAAGCAAAACGTGCCACTAGAGGAAAATGACCATGGCCCAAGTTGATCCCTGCTTATTGAAAATTCTGGTTTGCCCTGTTACCAAGGGTCCATTGGAATATGACCAACAAGCCCAGGAACTGATCAGCCATTCTGCAGGACTGGCTTATCCCATTCGCAACGGGATTCCCATCATGCTCAGTGATGAAGCGCGTCCTCTTGAACCGGAACCGGCAACGCACCGAAAATCAAGAAAAGGGCAAGATTAAGAGCTCGTTCACAATATCTTAGGCCATTCCGCCCAAGCGCTTTCCACCAACCAAATGCACATGGAAGTGGGGCACTTCTTGCCCGCTATCAGGACCCTCATTGGCGACAAGGCGAAAACCTCCATCGGAAAACGCCAATTCTTGCGCAACTTTTGTAACCGCCTGGAAGAACGTAGACACTTCTTCTGAAGATGCCCGAATCGTAAAATCCATAAAAGAAGTATAGGCTCCTTTCGGAATGACCAGAACATGTATTGGGGCTTTGGGATTGATGTCATGAAAAGCCAGAACGTGGTCATCTTCATAAACACGCTGGCAAGGAATTTCTCCCCTCAAGATTTTTGCAAAGATATTGTTCGAATCATAAATCACTGTCTTCTCCTTTTATTTTCGTGTAAAATATAGGATACATCTATCTTTAAAAAGTGGGATACCTTATGAACACAACATTAAATGCCCCTTCATCTCACGCACCCTCCTGGCATGGTACAACGATTGTGTGCGTCCGCAAAGACGACAAAGTTGTCATTGCCGGAGATGGGCAGGTCACCTTAGGGTCCACGGTCATTAAATCTCAAGCCCGTAAGGTGCGCCGAATCGGGGATGGTAAGGTCATCGCGGGATTTGCAGGCGCTACGGCAGATGCCTTTGCGCTCTTTGAACGGTTAGAGGCCAAGTTGGAGAAATACCCCAGCCAACTGGCCCGGGCATGCGTAGAAATGGCCAAAGATTGGCGGACTGACCGCTATTTGCGCCGCCTGGAGGCTATGATGGCCGTCGCAGACTCATCCCTGTCGCTGGTTCTGACTGGTAATGGCGACGTTCTGGAACCCGAAGACGGATTGATTGGCATTGGCTCTGGGGGGTCTTTTGCCCTGGCAGCGGCAAGGGCCCTCATTACTATCAAAAACCAGGACGCAGAAACAATTGCCCGCAGGTCTATTGAAATAGCTGCCGACATTTGCATATATACAAATAAAAATATCACCATAGAAAGCTTGTAAAAGAATGACGTCTTTAACACCCCGTGAAATTACCAGTGAGCTCGACCGGTTTATTGTTGGTCAAGATGACGCCAAACGCGCTGTTGCTATTGCTTTGAGAAACCGTTGGCGTCGTCAGCAATTGCCGCAAGAATTAAAGGAAGAAGTCTTGCCAAAAAACATCCTTATGATTGGCCCAACGGGTGTTGGAAAAACAGAAATCGCCCGTCGGTTGGCAAAATTGGCGCAAGCCCCTTTTATCAAGGTCGAAGCCACGAAGTTCACAGAAATTGGATATGTGGGACGGGATGTTGAACAGATCATTCGTGATTTGATTGAGATCGGCATACATATGACGCGCGAACGCTTACGAAGTGAAGTCAAGGCAAAAGCTGAACTGCATGCGGAAGAGCGTGTCCTTGATGCTTTGGTCGGGTCCAGCGCCGCCCCGGAAACAAGACAAAAATTCCGCCGCCTCCTCCATGATGGCGAGTTGGCCGAAAAAGAAATTGAACTTGAAGTCAGTGACAACAGCAGCACGAATATGCCAACATTTGACATTCCGGGCATGCCAGGAGCCCAAATGGGGATGATGAATTTGGGGGACATGTTTGGCAAAGCTTTTGGCTCACGCACCAAAACCCGAAAAATGACTGTCGCAGAAGCTTATACCGTCCTGATCCAAGAAGAAAGTGACAAGCTTCTGGATACTGAAAAAGTAGTCCGGGAAGCAACCGATCTGGTCGAACAAAATGGGATCGTCTTCATTGATGAGATCGATAAAATATGCGCACGCTCCGACCACCAGGGCGCTGATGTTAGCCGCGAAGGTGTGCAACGGGATCTTCTTCCTTTAATCGAAGGTACCAGTGTCTCAACCAAGCATGGTACAATCAAGACAGATCATATTTTATTTATTGCCGCTGGGGCTTTTCACATCGCTAAACCATCAGACCTACTCCCTGAACTCCAGGGGCGTCTTCCCATTCGCGTTGAATTAAAAGCTCTCACAAAGGATGATTTTGTGCGTATCCTGACAGAACCGGAAGCCAACCTAGTCCGTCAAGCAAAGGCCATGATGGAGACAGAGTCGGTCACCTTAAATTTTACGGATGACGCCGTTGTGGAAATTGCAACGCTTGCCGCAGAAGTCAACCAGTCCGTGGAAAATATTGGAGCGCGGCGTCTGCATACTATCCTCGAAAAATTGATGGAAGAGATCAGTTTCAAGGCGCCGGAAATGGCAAATCAAACGGTTACCATAACCGATAAAGAGGTACGGGAAAAAGTTTCCGACCTTGCCCACGACGCAGATCTATCTAAATTTATTTTGTAACCTTGATTCATAGCGATTAGAGACCAAGGAGCCCTCCTCAAGATTGCACACATCACTCAATATCCTTTGATTTCCTTGCCTATTGAGCCTCAATGCGGCCAATTGTACCTTCTTATGTTTACATATTGACATTTGTATCTGTTATTTGTATCTATTAGACACATTCTCAATATGTAAGAGGAAAGATATACCACGATGCTTAAACTGATACACAATGTTTCTAAAACACATCAAAGTCTTCCAGGGAACCATAATAACGAACATACGCCCCTAAACGAACTATCGCCAACAACCTTTTTATCTCATTACAAAGAAATTTCATCAAACTTGTGTATTTTTAGGTTCCATGACCTCCACCATGACCTATCATGTGAAATGATTCTAGAGCTAAAAAGTAATTTTGTCCCTTCAGAAAAAAAGGGTGAAAAGGACCATTTCGTTCTCGTGCTGACAGGCGGATTTCCAGACATTGATATTCAACGACTTCAGCGCAAAGTCCCCTGGGATGATTACCTCCATGTTGCCCTTGTGATTCGCTTTCACCTCAAAATTCTGGAACAGCTTCTTTTATTTTGTAAAGAAAGGGATGTAACCAATCTTTTCCTGAGATTTGGAGAGGATAACCTTGACTATATGGAAGTCTTCCGCCACTTTTATAGCTTTGAGGCCCAAGTTCTAACGCCAAAAGGAGAGCAGACGGAAATTGTTATTCCCACCAATAGTGAAACTTATAGCGAGCTTTTTAATTTCATGAGCCGGCTTAGCCATGACTTCCGCCAGAACCTATGGCGTGATCAAAAAATTAACCCTGCCTATCGCCAGTACTTAAAATATTTATCCTTGCCTGAATTTTAAGGAAAAATAAGAGAGTTATCCCTTGACCGGGGTTATGCGCCCATTTTATGATAAAGTGTTCCAATAGAAATGTTTTGGCAAGGATGTTCCACCAGGTACGTCTTGGCCAAATATTTCTGCCTGATTCTCCTGACTGATCTTTAAGGGTAGCGCTCTCGTGAAATTAAGCCGCTTTCTTCAATATAGTTACCGCAATCCCATTACGATTATCATCGGTATCATCGCAATAGTGTTCCTGGTTCGCAGCAATCTATTTCACACACCCCCCAAGCCAACGCCCCCTTCTCTTCCAAAGGTTTCCGTATCAAACCTGACCGCACAACCCGTTGTTACAAGCATACAACTGAATGGGCACACGGCTGAAGCCCGCCGCGTTATCTTGAAGGCTAAGACTGCCGGCCGGATCTTATCTCTTTCAGCAACAAAAGGACAAAAAGTTGCTT
>CAZXMD010000014.1:0-18984 GCA_964641635.1 uncultured Candidatus Finniella sp.
ACGGCTGAAGTTCTTAAAGCCATTGAAAGCCCTTATACAACACTTATCCAAACAGCGGGCGTTCCTCATAATTTATCTCCTGCTGCTATTGAGGAAGCTTTTCAGAATAATAAAGTTATCATCATCCCACCCGCACCAGCCTATGTTGGGGTTATCCTCGGTGGGGATGCGGAGACGCCTGAGGGAAAACTTCTCTACTACACGGCTGAAGAAGCCAGGGAACTTGCATTCCACATTGCGCCGCAGGTAAAGGAAAAACAGTCCCATCTCCTGATTCTCAATGGGCCACGAACAGGTAAACATGATCAAAACACAGGAAAGATCATTGAGGGAAGCCATCGAGACGGAAAACTTGATGCAATCACATCAGCTTTTAAAGATAGCCTTTTAAAAGAAGGGTTGAGCGAAGGTAAGGATTTTACCTTATTTGACTTTCAGTTTGGAAAGCCCAGCGCCTATCCTGTGGTTTTGGGAGCCTTGCTCAAAACAGAAGGCCCTATTTTCGTGGCCGGTGAGTCAACGTCCATGGTCTCCGAGACAGCGGACTGCCTTCCGAAAGGACTTGTGACGGCCTTTACCAATCATGCCATGAATGAGAACCATAAGAAGCATTGCGTCAGTGAGAAAGAGGCGGGAAGAATCAGCATTCTCGAGAATACGGACGGAAAGTGGCGACTCCTGGAAGCCAAAGAAACCAGCGGTTTAAATAGCAGCCGTCCCGCCTCCCAAATTATTGCCGAATCCATCAAGAAGCGCTTTGAGGAGAAGGTTCTCTCGAAAACAGGACAGACCGCAACAGGTTTGTTGTAAAGGCAAGGCATATGATGTTTGCGGTTAAAACAATGAGAGATATCCGCAAAGGGTTCCCGTTGTATACATAACTTGTAAGAGCAATAAAGCCAAAGCACAGGAAAGCGCGCATGCTCATAATGACTGAGGACGCCGTGCCCCTGATTTGGGGGAAAATTTCTAAGGATCCTGCAAAAATAACGGGATAAGAAATGGCGGCCCCCAGACTCACAAGCCCCATGAAGAAGGTCATAGGATAGGGGGATTTCGGGGCAAGGAGGCTCACCAGAACCATACCCGTGGCGCTCAATCCCGATAGAGTAATCCCTTTTATAATGCACCCTCTGCTTCCCAGTTTTTGAAGGATGGATCCTGAAAAGAGGCTGGCAATGGAAAAGACAAAAACAATGGCGCATTGGTGGAGGACATACGCCATTAAGGACAGACCATAAGTTTCAGTGTAGAGAAAGGAAGCCTGGGTAATAAAAGCCAGATAAGCGGCATAGCTCAAGCTTGGAACAAGGGAAGCGCTGAAGAACAGCATGCTGGTGAGAAGCCGGCCATAGCCTTGCCGGATTTTTTTAGCCTGAAAAGGCTCAAAGCTGTGCCTTGTTTCGGGCAGGAAAAAAGCCAGGGAAATCCAGGACACGCCACAAACCAAAGCCACAATCCCGTAATTACCCCGCCACCCAACGGCTTCATTGATAAACCCGCCGACGATGGGGGCTGCAGCCATCAATGTGGTCAAAACGGCATTCATGGCGCCGATCAATTTGGCGGCTTTATCCTTTGCAGGGTAAGCATCTGCAATCATGGCAAAGACAACCACGGCGGACGCGGATGCGCCAATGCCCTGAAGGAAGCGAGCCATAAGCAGGAAGGAAATAGACGGGGCGATAACGCAACCCATGGCGCCGATGAGAAGCAGGGCATTTCCCCACACCATGATGGGACGTCGCCCAAAGGCGTCGGATAGGGGGCCATATAAGGCGGCGCCCAGGCAGAAGCCTAAGAAATTATAGGCAACCGTCAGTTGGATAATGCCATCTTCCACATGGAAATAGCGTCCCATGTCCGGAAAGCCGGGCACGGAAATATCAACCTCAATGCAGCAGGCAACGAGAGACAGAATTAAGAGGGGTAAAAAATAACGGGGCATATTTCATGCTTTCTATAATGTTATAGTTAATGGGGGAATTGGAAAAATTTTTCCAAAAAATTGTTGTGCCAAGGATTAGAGAACGAGGAGGGGAATGTTAGAGAGTTTTTTTAAGAAATGATTATGATGATTTCAATACTTTTATACCATCCGTAGCCATGGCTCGACAAGTTTTATTTGCCTCGGAGAAAGTGATCTGCCCCATCACTCATAAGGATGTAGGTCATCCTTAGATATTATAGGCTTCAATTTGGCAGCTTATCGAACCTAAATGTTTGATTATTCAACATTTTATGTGTCAAAGTTGCGCAATATTGCATACTTTTTAGCTTGTCGTTCGATGCTCATTAAGAGGAATAACAGAGAGCCGATAGCCAAGACCGTTAAGAACAGTTTCGACCGTATTAAGCTTGGGGTCGCCTTCAGCTGATAATGACTTGTAGAGGCTTTGTCTGTTAAGATGGGTCTTTTCTGCTAACTTGGTTATTCCTCCTTTGGCCTCAACGACATCTCTTAAAGCCATTAAAAATGCTGAGACATCTTTATCTTTTTCATACTCTTCAAGAGCAACAGATAAATATGTTTGGGCATATTGAGGATCTTTCAAATCTTCTAAAAGGGCCTCTTTAAATTTTCGTAGCTTTCTCATGATAAGCCTCCTTTATATTCTTTCCAGTACGACTGAGCTTGAGCAATGTCTCGTTGCTGTGCATTTTTGGTACCCGCACAAAGCAAGATAACAATTCGATCATCCTCATGCGCATAGTACACTCGATAACCTGGTCCAAAATCCAACCTCAATTCCCAAACACCCTCACCAACTGATTTATGGTCCCCGAAGTTTCCGTTCTCTATACGCCTTATCCTCTGTTCAATTCTTGCCTTTGTTGTTGCCTCTTTCAGAGACTTAATCCAAACTGTGTAGGGCTCTTTTCCAAATCTATCGCGATAGATTTCAACCGTCTTTTGTGAGGACATTTATAATTTATCCTTCTTTATACTATACAATGTATGTTGTAGGCGACAAAAAGTCAACCCCTAAGTGTCAAATTGGCATATATCCAGCTGTCTTAAGGTATTTCATTCGTGGAAAAACCATTGCTCCTTGGCTAACATATTGATAGCAATATTTTAATATAAAACTAAGGAATTTTTGCTTAATTCTTTTCTGCTCACAATCTAAAGTAGGTTTTAAGTTTGATGACGCCAACGTTGATTTGGATTACCTGAAGAGGAATTGAGCATCGATTATTATACCTGGCATCACTTGGTCGCGAGGGGGTGAGGTTGCCCTGTGAGGGAAGCGCAATATGCTTGAAATGCTTAGAGGGTAAATATATGGTTGGTATGTCAGACAAACTATCAATTTAAAGCACAAGAGGCGCTTCGCTTCCGCTCTTGTCCTTTGAGTTTTTTATTTCTATGGCGTTCCCGGCGGGATTCGAACCCACGGCCTCAGGATTAGGAATCCTGCGCTCTATCCGGCTGAGCTACGGGAACACGGCTTCTCCATTGTCTACCATCCTTTGGAAGGTAGGCAAAAGAAATGCTTCATTCCCTTTATAGGGGGAATTTTGCAATCAAACAAGAATTTTGAAAAGGCCTGGGCGCTTTTACGCCTCCCTGTTCCAGGACATCTTTAAGACCGCCTGTTTTATGTAATCCGTCCCGAAGAGTCCTTCATAGACCACCCCGACGCCGGCCAGAAGGGATATGGCCAAAAAACCGGTGTTTACAAAGGTTCCAAGAAGCGTGCCAAGGGTAACAATACCGCCAACGACGATTTGTATTTGTTGTGTAACCGTCATCTTCTCAAAAGGTAATATTTCTTTTGGGTATTCCATGGGTAGGCCCGCTTCAGAGCAGGCTTGCGTGCCTCCTTCAACAATTTTAATGTACTCATACCCTGCGTTTTCAAAGCCTTGGTAAGCTTCGATACATTTAGTATCAGAGTCTCCGGTAATATAGATTGTGGGGAAATTCGGGTACGCAATGCGGATTTTCTCGATTGTGTTTTCAGGATCAAGAAATTCGATGGGGTGCATGATAGCTCCGGCAACGTGCCTGTTCTCATACTCATCTTGAGAGCTTACATCCAGCAAGAGGACATGATGCCCAAGGGTTATGTGGCGATGAAGGTCCTGGGGGCTAATTGTTTTTACGGTCATGAATATTCTCCTTCTTAAGATTTTGAAAGTTCTGTAAAAATTCTATTAATATCTTTTATTCTACTTTTGTATTTCAGCATATTGAAGACAATGGGGCGGTCGGGGGCCAGTTTTAGGACCGTCAAGGGGTTGATCAACATTTCTTTAAGCTCTTTTAAAAGTTGCTCCCGGTTGGCGGGGGGCCAGTTGGAGATGTACCCCAATAGAAAAGGTTTCAGCATCACGTTATTCCATTTTGTGAGGCTGATTTCTTTTGGGAAAAGATATATGTCCTTGAAGTGGGCGACCGTAAAGGCATAAAACACAAGTATATCAATGGCGACAGGCCTTTTTTCTTTCAAGGATTTGGCAAGGGTTTCATTATCGATGAGGGTCACAAGATTATCCTGAGCCGGATCAACAAAGATGTTGTTCAAGTGCAAATCTCCGTGAATGATTGTTTTCCCTAAGAGCTTCGTTCCTTTCCCTTTTTCCATGAAACGCTTATGGAGTTCTCCAAGGCCCACACCGACGGCATAAAAGGCGTTGTACAGCTGATCAGAATCCCGGTGCTCTGCAGCCGTATCCCCTTTTTTGATATCATCGCCAAGGGTTTTAGCGAGGTTGATTAAGGACTGTCCGGGTGCAATGGTTATTAAAGATAAAAAATGGCTTTTTCCCTTAACTATATACTTGAAATTAAGTTCATCAAACGCAATAGCAAGTCTTTTTTTAAGGCGGTTGGGAGACATTAGGTCATAGTCCTGCTTTAAAACGGACTGGTGAAGCTTGCGCAAATTTTTAATTTCGTCAGCCTTTTTGACCGTTTCTTTAAGGATGTAAGCAGGGAGGGGTTTAATGGTGGGAGGCGTTGATTGGGTTGTGCATTTTTTATCTACCTTTATCATAAAGAGTTGGGCTGTATTGGCCCCACCTGCACCCAGGTCTTTCGCCTCCATACAGCCTGTTTTGGAAAAATCAGATTGCAGCGTCGCATTTAAATCCCGTAAATCTTTCTTCAATCCAACAAGAAAATCTGTAAGTTTATCGGCCTTCAGGTTGCCCTTTTGATCCAGATAATCAGGGGTTACGGTAATTGTGGGTGTATCTACAATGCCCCAAAGGATAACATTCACAATGTCTTCCGCTGACTCCTGCTTCGGCGCAAGCTGGTTCAGTATTTTAACTGTACAGTACTTTTTCTTCAAGCATGTGCCGACAATCTTATCTGGAGATTTTGGAAAACGACCATTTTCCTTGGTCAGACAACATGCGCAGGCATTAGACTGGCTGGACTCCCAGTTCTTCAGGTCACAAGAGGTAGAGGATTTGATAATCCTCGTTGTTTTTCCAATTGTGGCAAGACTATCCGCTTTGATTGGATTTATAACCCACAAACACAACATGATCATAAACAAGTGTTTCATAATAAGCGCGATCTCATTCCAGAATACTTTTTACCAGTTTATAGGAAGATTCCTTAAATTCTGGTAAATCTTCATAAGATCTATGGACGAGATGAACTACCTACTCTTAAAAGGCGGAAGTAAGGCAAAAGATGGAGAAAATTAAGAGCACGATCCAGGTCAATGTTGACCCAAGAAAGCGGTAAATGGACGGGCCGTCTGTTTTCCGGAGACCGATGATATGAAGGATACGGGCAATCACAAAGGTGACGCTGAGGGTGTGAATCATCCAGGGTCTGCCGCCAATGAGTTCAGTTAAAAGAAGAAGGAATAAAGTAAGGGGGACATATTCAGAAAAATTTCCATGAATGCGGATTGCTTTAAGAAGATCCAGGCGCCCGCCATCCCCAAGGCCAACTTGATAGTTTACTCGCAGCTTGGTGACTTCAGCTGAGAGATATATGTAAAGACACCCCAGGATTCCACTGTAAAAAAGGGTTGCTTGCAGCGCCATGGAAAATTCCTTTCTGTTTGAATGCCGTATTCTGATACCTACAATTTATCGTAGACATTAATATAATTGAGTTCAAGCGGCATAGGCATAATTTGCTTAAGACTTTGTTAAAGGTCTTGACGGCTTAAGGGTGAAAAGGATAGACATGAAGTATGGTATGGCGGGTGTAGCTCAGTTGGTTAGAGCGCCAGTTTGTGGTACTGGATGTCGCCGGTTCGATCCCGGTCACTCGCCCCATATCCTTTAGTATCTTTGTAAATGTCAGTTTTCTTAAAATCCCCAGTTAAAATTCCCAGGAAGCGCGTAAGGTAATGACAGCCCGGTAAAGGATCATAAGCCACAAGATCTGTTCATTGATCAAGCTTACCCCGAGAACATCTGTTACTGTATAATTCATCTTTTTCAACAGCGTTTGTGCATACATCATTTTTTTGTTATCAGTCTTTGCTTTAGAGGCCGTCAAGGTCGCTTGCGCCGCAAGGAGGCTTGTAAATTGAAGTTGGTATAAAACAAACAAAGCTAAAATAGCGACAAATGAGTTAAAGAAAAAGGAAAGGGATAGGGGGTATAGCGTCAGGCAGATACCGATGAAACTCCACATTAAAATAGTCAGTCTATGAATTCGCTTGGTTTTCATGGTGCTTGGGGAATGCCAGAGCATATATAAAAATGAGAGGAGATAGGCTACCGCTATGATGATATAAAATTGACCTGTTTGCTTGATGAGCTTCACTGCATCATCGGGTGTTGCAACATAACCGAGCCACTCACAATTGAGACAAGTCATGGATAGTTCTCTTGTAAGGGGTTTGAAAAAAGAGGGGAGATAGTCTGCTCAAGGTGGGGTGGAACAACCAGCTGGGTTGAGGGGCTAATTTCACTCAAGATATCAATTAAATCCCCACGAGCAAAGGCAATACACCCTTCAGTTGGTGTTTTCTCATCATTCATAATATGAATAAAGATAGCGCTGCCTTTCGGAGGAATGGGCGGAGAGTCATTATAACCCACGACAATAAGGATATCGTAGGCGTGATTGTTACGCCAAAGAACCTCATGGCTACCAAGATACGGGGTTTTGATCAAGCAGTTGTAGGCAGGATCAGTCGGATCATCACACCATCCATCGTCGGGTGTGAGGCTCACCATGGGAAGGTCTGAGGCAAAAGGTCGGATGCGGTCAGGGCGAAAAAACACCTGACGTAAAGGAAATATACCAATAGGCGTTGCTCCATCACCTTCAACTTTTTTGGAGCGGATTCCCCCACGTCCTGTCCGGCAGTCGAATATCTTCCCATCCCACTCTAGGGTGGTTGCTGAAGTCAGCGTCAGTTTTCCTCCGGAATCTGTTCTCCTAATTTAATCTTCTCCATGGTCTTTTGAATAAGCCTGAATACCATCAAAAACATTAAGCTTTTCAAGGTGGGTCCAGCGAAATTGGGGAGTGATGCGTTCCAGGAGGCCATAAATTTTGAGGTCTTCTACGTCAGATTTGTCAGGGGTCACAAAACGGCAGCGGAACAAATCCGTGGGATCTAATTTGGGACCGGAAGCCGGATAAACCTTGACGCCGCGGCAAGAAATACCTTTTAAGGTGAAGGAAGCTTCAGCGGCTATCTTTTCAAGCGCTATTCCAAGATCATCGGCAGCTAAGGCGGATTCAATAAATACGTCTATTCCTAATACAGAGCGTTCTTTTACTTTGACAAAGTCCGGAATGTTGGGGACGTGGGGCAATTTTAACGGTTTATATTCCCTGTTTTTATAGCCAGGGTAGGGCTTGCCCATGTTGCGCAAAATGGTATCTGTAAGCTGAGTTGTGGAAGCTGCCCCTTTGTCGCCAATAGCATCGCGTGTTAAGACTTTGTCTATGGCAAATGTCCGGAAAAGAGCCTGTTCAATCTGGCTTGCCGCCTCAAATTCTTTCAAGTGGCGAAGCATCATAACCCCGGAGAGGAGGACAGCCGTGGGGTTAATGTTGTTTTTGCCGGCATATTTGGGAGCAGAGCCATGGACGGCTTCAAAAATCGAATAGGTATCCCCAATGTTGGCGCCCGGCGCAAAACCAAGACCGCCAATGAGGGCGGACCCAAGATCACTCAGGATGTCCCCGTTCATGTTGGTCGTGACGATCACATCAAATTGCTCAGGCGTCTTGACCATCTGGTGGGCGCAATTATCAACGATGATATGATAGGCTTCAATGTCAGGATATTCCTTGGCAATATCCTCAAAGGTGTGTTTCATAAGGCCTTCGGTCAATTTCATTATGTTTGCTTTTGTAGCGCACTGAACCTTCTTCCGCCCTTCGGAACGGGCAAATTCAAAAGCAAGGCGCACGATCTTTTCACACCCCTTTCGGGAAATCAGTTTCAAGCACTGTGCTGTTCCCGGGGTTTGCATATGCTCAATCCCGGCATATAAATCTTCCACATTTTCACGCACAATAACCAGATCAATCCCACGGCCTGAATAGGGCGTCGTCACACCAGGAATTTCTTGAATGGGGCGGATATTGCCGTAAGTTTCAAACATCTTGCGTAACGTGACATTCGCGCTTTTTTCACCAAAACCCACAGGAGTTTCCAAAGGGCCTTTGAGGGCAACCTTATTGCGTAAAATAGAATCAACCGTTTCCTGAGGGACGCCCGTTGATAAGCCTTTCTTAAAGACTTCGGCGCCCGCCTGGCAGACCTCCCAATCAACCTTAACGCCTGTCGCTTCAATGATCTTGCGGGTTGCCCCCACCACTTCCGGGCCGATGCCATCCCCTTCAATGAGCGTAATTTTATGAGATGCCATAGGTTTAGTACTCGTATAAAAATTGACTATAGCTAAATTATAAGGGATTTTGACGTTTCAGCAAGACCTTGTTGAGTAGGGTTACTCAAGCTGTAACCAATGCTGCAAACGATATATGAAATTCCATCTTCAACTTACCTTAAAATATTAAGCCTAATATCAGTTTTAAAGCCTGACACCCTAAGGAATTCCTAATGGAAATTATATCCTATTAAGACTTGAGTCGTTTATCAAAATTGTATAAAACTTTTCTCCAAAGACCAGAAACCTTAAATGGCAAATGTTCTTTTTTGTTCTCAATCTTTTAAGAGAAAAACCAGTCAATAATATGGAGGATAACTTATTGTTAAAACTATTTAATTGGAGCTTAGTGGGATGTTTTCTCATTTTAAGTAATTTTTTGAATCAGGCTAACTGTTGTGAAGAAGAAAAAGCGACTTCTCCCTATATGTTAGCTACAGGATGTGCAGGCCAAGATCGTTTGGAAAAGATAGAAGAAGCCTATGGGCATTTTAGCCAATCTCTTTTAAATTTACTCCCTTTGATTCCTAAAGATGGGAAAATATTGAGTGTGGGTTGTGGAACGGGAACAAGAGAATGCAGGATGGCTCAATATTGGCCTCACACACGTATTACAGCGATTGATAGCAGCGAAGCGCAACTTATAATTGCTCGTGAAAGAGCTTCCAAGCTGGGGCTTAAAAATATTGATTTTAGTGTTGGGGATGCCAATAATTTACTGACCACAGACGGCTATGATCTTGTTTATGCACGCTTTTTACTGACTCACGTTCAAAATCCTGGCGCAGTTCTAAAGGAAATGATACGTGTTGCAAAACCAGGGGCTCCCATCGTGTGTGAGGAACTATCCTCGAGTTCACATTTTTGTGAGCCAAGTAATAAATATTTTGAAGAAGCGCTTCAACTTACCCAAGGGATAGCGAATAAAATGAAGGTTGATTATGATATTGGCGCAAAGCTTCCGGTGCTTATGCAAGAACAGGGCCTTATCACTACGTTTTATCAGCATCAGCCGGATAGATCGAACATAAATGTTAAGATGCAGCTTCCACTGGCCATCTCTGAGGCAAAACCTAAGCTTATTAATGCAGGGATCGATGAGAAGCTTTTGGATGATCTCTTGAAAGGCATGGAAGAATTTGCCACTCAAGAGGATTCACGAGCCTCTATGTCAGATCTTTTTCAAGTCGTGGGGTGCAAACCATCGATCAACCCTCATACAACTAAAGAGATGTTATGAAGTATCATTTTAGAATTTGGTTTGTGGGGAAGGCGTCGATCTTTCGGCCTTCTTCACTGGCTATCTTTAAAATTTACCTTTCTCTTCCCCGGAACGCTCCAAGGTAAGGTAATAAAGGAGAAATTGTGTTCTATCATTCAATTGCTTAAGTTGTTCTATGGCGCCATTGCAAAGAAGATCGAGGGTCTCCTGTATATGGGCATCCTCACATGGTTTTTTGCAGAAAGAAGGAAGGCAGCTTGTGACGGAATAAAAAAAGTCACTGGTTAGAAACTTGCTTTTAATTTCTCCCAGATTGTTGGAAAAAACATTGGTGAGAAAGGAGTTTTCTAGGATGAATGGCGGAAGGGACTGGACGAATCTCATTCCGGGGGTAAGATTTGAATAGATGTCCAAAGCCCTTTTCAGCTGGGATGAAGAAAGCAGTACCCCGGTTGCTAAGGACGCGGTCTCTTTTAACTTGCCGCCAAACCAGCCGAATGCTGATGAAAAAGCGCAACTACTTTTAACATCCTGGTATTTTTCTGTAAGCCATTCATAGCTGAAACACTTTTTAAGCGTCGTTCCCATATCCGTCAGTTTTTGGGTGTATGAGTGGTGGATATCATAGGTTGAGTAGACAAAACTTGCGGATTGAAGGACGGCGCCGACAAGCGCTGTCCAATAGGACGCATCTTTGGGCATCTTTATCCCCTGGAGCGTTACGTCATACTCTTCCATAAGCAGGACGCTTAAATACAAAAAACTGATGCCAAGGGCCATATTTGTTGTGTTTGTTATGGATATCCGTTTGTCCAGAAGAGAGGGATTATAGCGGCTTTCTACCTGCCTATTATAGAAGGCATATCTTTTTTGAAAATCTTTAAGAATGCCTGTATCTGTTGGCGTTAAGAACAATGCGCTAAAAAGGAAATCTTTCTTGCTGACCTGGGAATAGGGGCCATCATTATCATCTTCCATGAGATTGTTCGTATTCAGACCGTCTTTTATAAATTCATAAGCCTGTCTAGCCATTTCAGGGTCATCTGATTTTCTTTTTTTAAACAGGGTCACATGATCTATTAACAGGTCCCTTTTTCTGGCGGCTTCATCCGTTAGGGGATTGGGCGTTAAGGAAACGGCCTGATAAAAGATATCAGCTAGCGAAAAGAAATAACAAGTGCCTGAAATGCAGGTTGTAACTGGGAAATCCTTTGCTTCTTCAGAATTGACAAGCAGCCAAAGGGGGACAATGGCGTAAGCTCCGGATGTGAGCAGAAGGATTCCTTTGGCAAAAACATAATGGCCCATGTCGGCCGATGTCCTTTTGAACCTTTCAGATTCAGATATTGCTGCTTTTTCAACCTCTTGATCAACGTTACGATGACACATATAACGGGCCGGCCAAAAGTAATTGCCCAGTCTCTTGATGCGGTTATCCCATTGGTTTGCAAACATAAGCGAGCTCATGGTTGCAATAAAAGTTACCAAGGCCGTTGTATCGGATGTGTCTTTATGGGCGCCAAACCAGTCACCGACATGGATGATGAACTGGCTTGTTATGCTCATGGACACAAAAATCCCAAGCCCTGATGCAATGGCTGCCCGAATATACGGAACCGTCTTTTTTTGCCAACTTTTTTCATGGATGGTAAAATCATCATATTGGGTAAAGAAATCATGGTCTATTTCATGGAGCATGAGTGCAGAGAGAACCTCTTTTTCTGTGGGGTCGCCATTCAGAAGGGCTTCTGAAAAAGATATGGGCTCCCATGTAAGAGAGTTTTCGTTTCCTTGATTCTGATAGAGATCACCAAGTTCCTGAAATGACACATGCTTAGCTGATGTATCTTTTATTTTCTTAACCTTTAGAAGTGTCTCTTGAGAACCAGCACTATCCAAAAAATACAAACCATCTGATTCCGTGTCTGATCCTTTGGACATAAGGGGTTGGCGCTCAGTTAAGTTGATGATTGAATTTGTTTGTGTTGATAAGTCCCCAGTGTTAGGTACCTTCTCAACTAGATATTTTTCATCAAATTCCATTGCGCTGCAATTTAGGCATGTAAACAAAAAGAACATTGCAAAAGAAATGAATGTTAGTATTCTGATTATATTAAAATATATTCGTTTTCTTGCAACAAGCATTTCTTGGTTTTTTCCTGATTTTGTGATTTTTCTTGTCCTTTTAGTAAATAAGAAAACGAATATACTATCAAGGGTATTTACGATAAACTTTACGGTTATCTCGTTAGTGGATTGGAAAAAATAGGTAAAATAGCAATATCGCCCTAACCGTTAACAGCAAGTTTATGAGGGAAGGGGCCTGTTAATACCTTCAAGGTCACAAGGGGTTTAGAAACAGGCATTAAGAGGCTGATTTGTGAAGAGAGTGTTTCAGGAGAGCCGCTGCAGTAAAAATCGGTACGGGCTTTGTTTGTTAAAGCATTCAGCATCTTGTGCCTGTAAAGGTCTTGAGAGGTCTTGGCAGCGATAGACGCTGCAGGATCAATAAAGGAAACCTCTTTTGGCAATATTTGTTGAAGGGTGTCCGCAATCCAAGGATAATGTGTACAACCATAAACCAAAGCATTTAAATGATGTTCTTCAAACGCGGATAAATACTCATGGCTCACTCTCAATAGTTCGGGCCCAAAGATATGTCCAGATTCGATTAAAGGGACGAATCTAGGACAACTTATCGAGTGGATATGACCTTTAAAGCCTGACTTAAGGAGGATGTTTTCATGAGTACGGCTATTAACAGAGGTTGGGGTTGCTATAATCCCTATGCGGGCATCCCGGTGATTTTGCATAATAGTTTCAACCATGGGATAAATGGCGCCAATTACAGGTACCGAAAAATCTTTGGAAACAACGTCAAGGGCTGTCGCTGAGCTTGTGTGGCAAGCGGCAATGACAAGCTTGGCGCCAATTTCATCTTCCATCCATGTTAATGTTCTACGAGCATAGTCTATGATTTGCTCAGGCGTTTTCTCCCCATAGGGAAGGTTTGCCGTGTCTGCAAAGTAAACGAAATGCTCATGGGGAAGGACGCGCTGCAACTCTTTTAAGACCGTCAGCCCCCCAATGCCACTATCAAAAATACCGATCGGTCTTTTGTCGGTCATAATCTAAAACCCATTCGTTGAAGTGTTTATATATCTTGTCCAATGAAATTTAACGCGGTTTTGAACCCCGCTTAAAAGGTCATAGGAAACATTATCCGTAAACGCGGCGACCTCTTCAATAGCTAAGTCATTGCCCCACAAAATCACCGGATCCCCCACCTTGGCATGGGGGCAAGGACTTAAGTCAACGGCAATCATATCCATGGAGACACGACCCACAAGTTTGCACCGTGTATTGTTCACCAAAATGGGCGTTCCATCCCGCGCCGTGCGAGGATATCCGTCCCCATAACCAAAGGCAACGATCCCAACGCGCATATCTTCCGGGCACAGATAGCGGGCACCATATCCAATGGGCGCTCCTTTTGCCATTTCTTTGATGCTAATCAAGCTTGTTTGCAAGGTCATAACGGGCTTGAGATTTAATTCAGCAGCCGACTTTCCTAAAATGGGAGAGGCGCCGTAAAGGGCAATTCCTGGACGGATAAAGTGATGATGAGCAGTTGGGTATTGAAAAACACCAGCGGAATTACAAAGACTATATTCACCTTTTCCAGAAATGCCTTTAATAAAACCATTAAACGTGTCAATTTGTTGCTGGTTCAAAGGGTTTTTAGCATCATCCGCACAAGCAAGATGCGACATAACATGAATTGGCTGGGCGATCTGGGGGCTTTTGGAGAGTTGATCATAAAATCCGGGGGCTTTATCAATATTAAAGCCCAGCCTTCCCATGCCGGAGTCAAGTTTTAACCAGGCCTGGATGGGTAATGGGCAAGACAGATTCGCCAGCCATTGTAATTGCGCTTCTTCATGGAAAACGACGTGAAAACCTTCCGTAGAAGCGACAAGCAACTCATTAGGTTCAAATACCCCTTCTGCCAGGATGATCGGGATCTGGATGCCTATTTTGCGCAGGATCAAGGCTTCATCGATGGAAGCGACGCCCAGCATGTCCACGTGAGGTTCAAGGCGGGATGATACGGACCGCAACCCATGCCCATAGGCATTCGCCTTTACCATACCAATCACTTTAGATTGGGGCGCTTTTTCCTTAATAACCTTCAGGTTGTGAAGGAGATTCTCGGTGGATAAAATGGCGACGGCTGTGCGGCTCATTGGGAGGTAATGTTACCTTTATTATTTTGAATCTCTATGACTATACGTACAGAAAATACCGCCTTTATTCAAGAATTTTTGAAGCAGAAGGTTTTTGATATAAAAAATAAAACGCTGAAGTTCAAAAAAAACTATATTTAAAATGCGCTGATTTATAAATGGAAATGCTTTACAGGAATTCGCACTTCAACCTTGAAATTGCCGACTTTCTCCAAAACTCTATGGACATAGACCCAGACGATGTTGTGCTGAAATAAGGTTTGACTAATGAATCGTTCTTGTCTCATGAGGGGAATCAAGAGAGAACAGGGGGATAGCAACATCAATATTTTCTCCACTCAGGCTTTGCATTTTGTAACGGCCTACCATAACGCCTGAAGGTAAGGAAAGAGTGACGCTGCTGGTATATTCAAAGGTTTCGCCGGGAGGGAGTGTGGGCTGTTCTCCGATAACGCCTGATCCCCGAACCTCTTGAACGCGGCCCAGGGCATCCGTAATTTTCCAGTACCTTGATAGGAGCTGAAAGGTCTCCTTCCCTTTATTTTCAATGCAAACATGATAAGCCCAGACATGAACATTATCATAAGGACGAGATTGATTTTTAAGGTAGATAGGCAAGACAGAAACATGGATGGCATGAGTTATTTGTGTGTAGACCGGCTCAGCCTTCCAATAGAGAGCGTCTTGATTTTGAGCCTTCAAATCCATAATCTTGCTTTCTTAATTATTTAATAATTACCCTAATTGTGGAGCAAAAACGAGTCAAATTGCAAGGCGCAAAGGATGCGGCACATGTTAATTTAGCAGAGGCGATACCCAAATCAATGCCCATTAAATATGATTAAAGCTAACTTTTATGAGATCGATTCTCATTTTTTTATACGGAATTGTATCAACAGTTGCTATAGTGCATCTTAGCAAATTATAATTTTTATGTAAGAATGAGGGCAAATGAATGGCTGAAAAGTTTGATGAGTTCTTGAAAGAAGTCCAAAATGATATCCGCAAAGAGAAGCTGCTCCAACTCTGGAAGCAATACGGCAAACAGGTTACGGGTGTTGTTGTTGGCATTATCATCCTTGTTTCAGGTTATAATTTTTGGTCTTACTATGAGAAAAACAAACGAACCCAAATGGCCGAAAAACTTATTGCCGCGCAAGATTTTATTGGTCAAGGAGAGACGGAAAAAGCTCAAACTATTTTGAGCAGTCTGGCGGTTGAATCGCACTCGGCTTATCAACCTTTGGCTCTTTTTCAAAAAGCAGGCCTTCTCCTCCAACTTGGTCAGAAACCGGAAGAAATTCTACAAACTTACCAACAGCTGTCAGCCAATACAAAGATAGATCCACTGTGGCGTAGTCTGGCAACCTTGCTGGGCGTCATGGTCAGCATAGATCAACCAAACGCGAAATTTGACGATTTACTGGCTCAATTAGCTCCCATAACAACCGACCAAAACCCGTGGCGCTATCTAGCCAATGAAATGAAGGGCGTTCTCCTCCATCGCAAAGGCGATAATACACAAGCGGCGGAGATTTTTGCTAAATTGGTTCAGGATAACCAGACACCATCCGGCATTTCTATGCGGGCCCGGTTGATGGTGCAGATTGTATCTGCGGATATAACGGATTAACCATCTATATTAATTTTAAAAGTACGAGAGAGAGCTCATGATTCGAACACCAAAAACTTTTTATTTACTCACGCTTCTTACAAGTTCCGCACTTCTTTTCGGCGCTTGTGACTCTTTTAAAGATAAAGTTATTCTTTCCGGCAAACGGGAAACTGTTTTGTCTATTGAGTCAACGCTCATCCCTGATTATGCGATCGCTAAAACTCCGGTGATCATGCCAGCTAAAGAAAGGAATAAGGATTGGGCGCAGGCAGGCGGAAATCCTACCCATATGATGTCCCACTTAACCCTGGATAATCCATTAAACCCAACATGGTCAACCAATATCGGCTCCGGCGCTAGTGAAGACCATCGATTGACGGCCGGACCAGTTGTTGGAGATGGGCGTATCTATGCCTGTGATGCTATGGGGGTCGTTAGCGCTGTCAACATCAAGGATGGGACGGTTCTATGGACGGTGAATCCTTTGCCTGAAGATGCCGGCGAAGCAATGGGTGGGGGCGTTGCCTATGACAATGGTTTTGTCTATTGCACAACTTTTGTAGGAGATCTGGTGGCGATCCAGGCCAAAGATGGTAAAATGATGTGGCGCAAATCCATGGGTGCGCCTTCCCGGGTGGCTCCAACCATTAAAAATGGAACCGTTTATGCTTTGACCATTAACAATGAAATCCATGCCTTTACCGCATCGACAGGTCATGCCCTTTGGAACCATGCAGGCATTTCAGAAGCTGCGGGCATCTTAGGTGGAGCGAGTCCTGCGGTGGGAGATGGCGTGGTGATTGCGACCTATTCCTCCGGAGAAATTTTCGCTTTCCAAGCCAATACGGGACAACCTCTATGGGGCGATTTGCTGAATCCGGCATTGCGCATTGATTCTGTGGCAAGCATTGCCCATATCCGTGCCCGGCCTGTCATTTCAGGAAGCGCCGTTTACATCATTAGTCATGGAGGGCAAATGATTGCGGCCGACCTTAAGACAGGAAGCCGCTTGTGGCAACGGGAGATTGGGGGAATTCGCAGCCCTGCCGTTGCTGGTGATTCTATTTTTATGGTTACCAATGATGCAGACCTGGTTTGTATAAAGAAGGCAACGGGCCAGATTCACTGGGCAAACGCTCTACCAAAGGTTGATTCTGATAAGAAGCCAATCTTGTGGGCAGGCCCTGTTGTTGCAGATAATTCCTTGATCTTGTCAGGTTCTAATGGAGAATTGCTTTTTGCGAATCCAAAAGACGGCTCCATCATAAAAACGCTCAATATGCCGGGAGGTTCAAGCCAGTCACCTATTGTGGCGGACGGAGCCCTTTATGTACTGACGGATGATGCGAATATCCTAAAATATTCGAAGGAAGAAACGAAATCGTAAAAACATGTCCCACAAAGAGTCCCCGTACACCATTGCGATTATAGGTCGTCCCAATGTTGGAAAATCGACCTTATTTAACCGGCTGGTTGGAAGGCGCGTTGCGCTTGTTCATGATCAACCCGGAATGACACGTGATCGGCGGGAAGGAGAGGGGCATCTCTTTGACCTAAACTTCCGGATTATGGATACGGCCGGTTTAGCTGATCCTGATGCATCACATCTTACCAAATCGATGATGGACCAGACTTTAAGCGCCATTAAAGAATCTGATCTGGTCTTGTTTGTTGTTGATGGACGGGAAGGGTGCACCCCTTATGATCAGGAGCTGGCGCAACTCTTACGCCGCCAGAAAAAACCCATCCTTGTTTTGGCGAATAAATGCGAAGGCCGCCATGGCCATTTGGGTTTATCGGATGCGCTTTCTCTGGGGTTAGGGGATGTCATTCCGGTTTCCGCTGAACATGGGGAAGGGCTAACGGAGCTTTATGAGGCTCTTGTTGCCCATGTACCGGTGGATCAAGATTTGCCAGATGCGGAAGAAAATGCTCAAAAGCCCCTTCAGCTTGCCATTGTTGGACGTCCCAATGTTGGAAAATCAACCTTGATCAACCAATTGATTGGGGAAGACCGTCTCCTTACCGGTGATATGCCGGGAGTAACGCGGGATGCGATCGCCCTTGACTGGGAACATAAAGGACGGCGGATACGGCTAACGGATACGGCTGGAATGCGCAAAAAAGGCCGTGTAACAATTTCTGCGGAGCGCCTCGCCGTCATGGACACCCACCGCACAATTCAGTTTGCAGAAGTGGTTATAGTTCTTATTGATGCAACAGCCCCTCTTGAGAAGCAGGACCTAACCATCGCCAGTGATATCGCTGAAGAAGGACGGGCGATGGTGTTGGCGTTGAACAAATGGGATTTGGTCAAAGATAAAGATAAGCAAATGAAAGAGGTTCAAAGAATCCTGGATATTCAATTGACCCAGGTACGTGGCATTCCTTGCATTCCCATTTCCGCCATTCATGGCAAAAATCTGGACAGGTTGCTGGAGGCGGTTTTTCAGGTTTACGAAGCCTGGAATAAGCGCTTACCGACCGCAAAACTGAACCAATGGTTGCAGCATGTTGTAAACCAGCATCCTGCTCCCGCCGTCTCAGGGCGCCGTATTAAGTTAAAATATATGACCCAGATTAAAACACGTCCCCCAACCTTTGCTTTATTTGCCAGCCAGGCGGGGGAGCTTCCGACTTCCTACACCCGTTACCTCATTAACCAGATGCGCAAAGATTTTGACCTGCCTGGCGTTCCTTTGCGCATCTACATGCGCCAGGGTAAAAATCCTTTTGCTGATAAAAAATAACTTGACGGTAGTTTGAATTCTAATCTTGATTCACTATGATAAAGCAGCTAAATTTTAAAAAAATCGTATGGGGATGGATGAAGTTGTACAAATTAAATTTCTTGCGTTTTTTTCTTTTTTTTCTATTGGTAGCTTCATATATTTCCATTTCATTAGGGACGGAAAAATATGATGAAGAAAAAAGTCCCCGGCGGTCAAATACAAAAACTTCTGTTAACTCTTTATTAATTGGTGATTTTCCAACAACACCATTTTACCATTTCACTAGAGGAAGAAAGCAATTTTCTTTATCTTTCATGGTAAAGCGCTCTA
>CAZXMD010000015.1:0-18849 GCA_964641635.1 uncultured Candidatus Finniella sp.
AAAAACCTATAAGGCAAATCATGCTTCCCCAACAATTAAAACGTTTCAAATTTATCGGTGGAATCCGGATACCCCCGACAACCCAACTTATGATTACTTCGAGATTGATTTGGCCAGCTGTGGCGCCATGGTGCTGGATGCCCTCATTAAAATAAAAGAGGAAAAGGATAGCACGCTTGCTTTTCGCAGGTCTTGCCGGGAAGGAATCTGTGGTAGTTGTTCCATGAATATTGACGGAACAAATACACTTGCCTGTATCAAACCAATTTCAGAAGTGAAAGGAACAGTGCGCATCACCCCCTTGCCACATATGCCCGTCGTTAAGGATTTGGTATCCGACTTAACTCACGCTTATACCCAATATGCGGCTTCAAAACCTTGGCTACAGGCAGACACACCCGCTCCCGAGAGGGAACGCCTACAAACCCAGGAAGATCGAGCAAAGCTGGATGGGTTATGGGAATGTGTTTTGTGCTTTTGCTGCTCAACCGGCTGTCCCAGTTATTGGTGGAATGGAGATCGTTTTTTGGGCCCAGCAACCTTGCTTCAGTCTTATCGTTGGCTTGCCGATAGTCGTGATGAGAATACAAAGGAACGTTTGGACAATTTAGAAGATCCTTTTAAACTTTATCGTTGTCATACCATCATGAATTGTACAAAAACCTGTCCAAAAGGACTGAATCCCGCTAAAGCTATTGGTGAAATCAAGAAAAAATTAGGAGAGCGTGAGTAGAAAAAGTCTCTCTAAACACAATTTAAAACAAATAAAACAATATACTGTATTTTATAAAATTTTCTTAAAAATTAAGTACCATTTTTACTTAAGAAAATATATTAATTGCAATATTTAAACTTCATCTTAACCAAGAATTAACAATTATCTGCTTATACTAATTATTATGCGCAAATAGTTGCGCGTCATTGAAAGGAGTAAGAAAATGTCTTATCAGAATGATTCCCATAAAGGTGGGGTTAATGCAAAAGGTAAAGGAAATACAAAAGCCAGTGGAACCCTAAAAGGTAATGGAACCAAAGCTAAATTAGCTGCAAAAGCGGGATCACAGGTTAGAACAGGTGCTCAAGGCACCGCAAATGCTTATAAGAAAAATGCGGGAAAAAATTTCCAAGCACAGGACATCAAGGGTCTCATTCACAATCAAGGAAGAGCCAACTTGGGTGGCCAAGAATGGTCTTTGAAGGCTCCATCTTGGAGTGATTCTACTCTCCAAGCAATTATTAGTGATCCTAAACTGACCGCACGCCCTACAGGCAAGGTAGCCACTGATGGTGGTTTGACTTTCGAGCTTCGTGGTCATGGGAAAACAATAAACGTAACGATCGGTCACTAAAATTACTCGATACCATTGAGTAAAGATCGTTTGTAAAAGAGTGAAGGGGGCTTTTGTTAAGTTCCCCTCACTCTTTTTTCTTAAAACAAGTAGCTCAGTTTAAGGACCAATCGCCGCTCAACGGGTCGATAATAGAAGGTTCGGGGTGGTCCCTCGTGCATCTTAAACTTCTTAAAGAAGGGGGATGACAGTTCAGCGCCTATCAGGATATGGGATGACATTTTATAAACAGCGCCCAAAGCTGGCGTAAATCCAGTAAATTTCTTTTTAAAGGTTTGGCTGAGCGCAGCTGCCGGGCGCGTCTTATCAAAATCATATTTGAACTCAAAGTTTGCACTTTCTAACCCTAAACTTAAGTAGGCCATGACTTTGGGGTTCATCATCATACCAACGGTCGCCGCAAAGCCCATGCTTCGACTATGCTTGATTGAAACCGTTCCATCTTTAGGTTGGTTCTGAAGGGATAAATCTATCTTGGGGTTGAACCCTGGCATCAAAAGATAGACTTCACCGCCGACGACCAACTTGGATTGTGACAATTCAAAAAGGTAACCGGCATGTACCCCGAAGGCAGAGCTAATTACGCTTAAACGCTTTTTCATGTCATCTTCAGGCGTCTTGGGGCCAGTAAAAAAATGCTTTCCTTGTAGGAGCGCAATACCGACCATTCCGCCAACCCTTAGCCCTCCAAATGCTGCCTGGCTTGGGTGGGCGGTCATCATTATCCCAAAAAGCACTAAACCCGTTATTACTTTTTTCATGACTAACTCCCCTAAAATTCTGACGATTTTACTAAAATACGCGATAAAATGCCTCAGGGGAAGGGGGTATATGATTATTTCAATTTATTTGTTTATTGCTCTTAGGCAGTGCTGCACCCAATGATGGGTAAGTTTTTCAGATAAGCTATTCTGATTTAAGCGGTCGGACAAACACTTAAAGTCTACCTGATCAAGAGGTTGATCTTGGTTTGCGCAGGAATAGACGATACGTTCCTCTCCTGTATCCGGATCAACATGGCGCTGAAGGCACTGGGCACAAATTTCTTTCATCATACATTGCATCGGAGAATTAATGCTCCCGATAGCCAGATGGTCAGGGTTAAGAAAGGGCGCCAAAACACCATAACGGGCCGCCGCCACGGCTCCCATCATACGGTCAGACCCGATGACGATTAAACGCTGAATTTCTGACAATGGAATTGAACAGGAACCAAGGTTTCCTTGCCCATAAGCAGCAACAGCTTCCACAAGGTTACCCACAAAACTGCGGTCTTGAGTACGGGTAGGCGTGAAGCCTGGCAGTTCATCACAACACCAAATAACCACATCGGCTGCCGCTTCAATCTCATGCTCTTTATACCGATCCGCAAGCTTCTTATACCCTGCAAAATAAACAACCCGGCAGCCCTTTTCCCGCATTGCCTGGCCAATAGAGAAAAGAACCGCATTGCCAAGTCCCCCACCCACAAGCATTACAGTCTCTTTTTCTGGGATTTCTGTCGGACTTCCTGTGGGCCCCATCAAAACAACGGGTTCTCCTGGTTTGAGTGAAGCGCACAAGTCGGAAGATCCGCCCATTTCTAAAACAATCGTCGATAATAAGCCCTTTTCCCGATCAACCGATGCACCTGTTAAAGCTAATCCTTCCATGGTTAATCGGGTCTCTTTAACGATAGGTAAGAGGGATTCATAATTTTGCAGACGGTAAAATTGCCCCGGACGAAAGGCTCTTGCAGCAAAAGGAGCATGGATGACAACTTCTACAATGGTAGGTGTCAAACGGTTAATTTCCTGGACGGTTGCTCGCAAAGAAAAGTCCAACTCCTTCAACAGGGAGGGCCCAGACACTCTAGAAGGCGTCTTTTTCTTTAACAGGCGGCTAATCACGGGGTAGCCTTGTTTGGCGCTTCCCATGGCTTTAACCACATTCCCTGAGAAGGAGGGATGCATATCACCAAAAAAACTAATCGCCTTTTGGTCTGGTCTCAGGTTCATCAATACATGAGGAAGAATGGGCTTTGCTAAACGCTCTGGCACGACAGGAAATCCCAGATCATCCACTGCCTGAAACGTTCGTCCATTTAAGGTTACAGAATGGGGGTCATCATAGATTAAGTTGATGTTGGGTTTAGTTCCTGCTGCGACTAAAATCGCCCGAGCTGGTAACGTCAGAATTCCCTCTGGTCGGCGTACTCTTAAACCTGCAGCATGGCCTTGCCCATCAACTTCAACACCCTCTGGCGTGGTCTGATCCAAAATGGAGATCCCCTCTTCCAGAGCTTTAGAAACTTCTTCATGGTTGAGCGTATAACTAGGTGCTTCCACAAGAGATCGGCGATAAACAATTGTCACACCACCCCAAGACTGAACCAATCTTTGTAAATTCGGGGGCCGGCCTTCTGATTGAGCTTGTTGGCGTTCTATTTGAATTGATTTGGCATGGTCTAAAAATATGGCTGCAATTTCATGATCCTGTAACGTCCATTGAGCCTCGACAACCTTGGATCCGTACGAATCGACTAATTCATGGTAGCGTTTGGCAAATTTTTCAACTTGAATAGGATAATATGCCATTGCTTCTGTAGCTGTATCAATAGCCGTAAGACCTCCTCCAATCACCACAACAGGCAAGCGAAGCTGTAAATTAGCGATTGAGGATTCTTTGGCGGCTCCTGTCAGTTGTAGAGCCATGAGAAAGTCGCTGGCTTGACGAACGCCCGGAGCTAAACTATTTTCCATCGGAATTAGGGTAGGGCTGCCAGCGCCCATGCACAAAGCAATATGGTCAAATCCCAAATCAAAGGCTTGATCTATTGATAAGGTTCCCCCAAAACGAATGCCACCAAACAAACCAAAATTAGATCGACGTTCCAACACAAGCCGTATTAATTTCAGGAAATTTTTATCCCAACGAACTGTGATTCCATACTCAGCTACCCCTCCAAATCCCCCATTGATGCGGGTTTGTAAATTTTCTTCTATCTCCCAAAACCATTTGATAGGCTGGAAGGGCGCACGCTGTTCTGTACTGTCAATTCCAAGAATTTCCGGGGGGAGTGGTTCAATCTTTAGCCCGTCAATAGCCGCCACTGTATGCCCATCATTCATCAAATGATGGGCTAATGTGAATCCCGCAGGCCCCGTACCCACAACCAAAACCTTATATCCTGAATCAGGTAATAGGAGAGGACGTTTGAAATTTAAAGGGTTCCAGCGGGTCAAAAGACTATAAATTTCTACACCCCATGGAAGAGAGAGAGTCTCTTTTAAAATTTGCGTCTCAACGCCAGGGATATTTACCGGATCTTGTTTTTGGTAAATGCACGCCTTCATGCAATCGTTACAAATTCGGTGACCTGTAGCAGGCACCATAGGGTTATCAATCATGATGATAGAAAGTGCAGCTAAGGTCAAACCTTGGCTTTTTATCTCATTCATCTCAGAAATTTTTTGTTCTAAGGGACATCCAATAAGGGGGGTTGCAAATCCATTTTTCTGAAAGCGTTCTTTATCGTTCTCGTTGTTTTTCGGCTTTAATCCTTTGGAACAAGAGTCTTTACCTTGGTGGTGGCACCAAATACAGTAGTTTGCCTGATGTAAAGCAGATTCACGATTCAACCCTGGATCTGTTAGCGAAAAGCCCTCCCGCAACCGCTGCTGGTGATCTGGTAATTTCCAGGCGCCATGAATTCCGGTGTCTTCAACAGGGATAAGATGCATCGGATCCAATTTGTGTGGAACAGAAAACAAAGCTTGCCCTTGATGACATTTCTGGCCCTCAATTGTTTGGGCTGCCCAGGCCGCATATCGAGCCGCTATATCCAGTTCAATATGATGATCTTCAGGGGCGTCTAGCCAGATAGAAATTTGGTGAGCAACGGCTTGCTCGTCTTGTACGTTCATATATACAAGCAATGCTTGTCGCAAAGGTTCAATTACCAAGGTTGCTGCCATGGTTCTTGGATACTTTTTTAGCGCCACACGTTGGACAAATTGACGGTTAATCTCTAAGATAAGGCTGATTTTTTGGTGCTCTTGATGTAGCCGTGCTGCAGCATCAGCATCAAACAAACTCCCAATGAACTCATTCACAATAGGCGCCAAAGAAATCAACAAGGCGCTTTCATCAGGGATCTCACCTTGACGGGCCACGTCATATTGAAAAGCGATGTCTGGGTTTCGGGCTTGGATAAAATTGAGGAAAGCCCGGTCAAGTTTCTTCAAACCATCGTGATGGTACAAATCAGCAAAAGTTAAGCCAAACGGCAGATTTAATGTTATTTCCCGGTCGTCCATCTCATTAATCTTAAAAAGTAAGTATAGGCTTGTTATAGCGGATAACTTAGACTTTTTCCTATGTTTTTTTCCCATAAAATGAAAAAGATATGGCTGTCCTTTCATTTTCCCTCTTTTTATATTTCTCATTTTGGAGAAAAATAAGAGGAGCTGTATATTTTTAGAGGGTTATTCCATGGTTCGCTATTTTGTATTTGCCATCCTTGGAGCTTTCTTGGTTACTTTAGCGTCATCTGCTAGAGCTGAGGTGCCTTCTAATTCCCCAAAAAGAAATGCCTCTTCTATTGCTAAAAGAGAGGATGTCAAAGAAAAAAAACCTAAGGTAAATAGCCCCCAAGGAATATTACCTCAACAAGCTTCCGGAGCAGACAAAGGCCTGCAAAGCAGGCAACCACAAAACGTTGACGATGGAAAGAAAAAAAAGACCGTACCCATCGATGCGCGTCGTTTAAAGGACCATAAATTTACGGAAGCCGTCCGGTACATAAAGGAACATCCTGATACCCGTTTTAAACTACAGAACATGACCATTGACCCGACTTTTCTTCTTCCCTTACTTACCTCTTTGAAAGAAGCACAAGTTCTGGACAAAATTAAAGATATTGGTTTTGTCATGTTTAACAGCGTAAATGGAAAGACACTGGATGAAAATGTCTTTCTCACAAAGGTTTTGCCTTTCCTGGAGCATTTAGAGGGCCTGGAATTACTGTGCTTGGGAGCAACAGATAAAGTCGTAAAAGGAATTTCCATAAAAATACCTGGCTTGAAAAGTTTGTCTCTTTTTGGCCCAGGCATCACAAATGAAACCATCGTCAATTTAACCAAAGAATATCCAAACCTCACAAAAATCCATCTCCTCAATACTCACCTCTCTACTCCTGGCATTCAAACTCTTGCTCAAAATTTTCCCAACCTTGAAACGCTTGGGGTAAGTGGCCCAAATTTGAAGGACAGCGACTTTATTATTTTAGGGGGAGGAAAACCAAACCTTCGTTCGCTTTCTATGGTTGGGCATGTCTTCAAGGATATGGCAACGGTCACAAACCTGTTGAAGGTCATGCCCAAACTTCATACCCTGGATGTTTCCGAAACCAACGTGACAGATGCTGTCGCTAGGTCAATTGCCAGTGATAAGAGCCTGAAAAGCTTAAATATCTCTGAAACTAAGATCACGAAAGAGGGAATCAAGGAAATTATTCAAAACCTGGATCTTACCATATTCAAAATCAATAACTTACAAGGTATTACCAATGAAGTCCTCGAACTTATTGCAAAGAGCCAACCCGGCTTGAGAAAGTTTCATTTTTCTGGCACATCTTTTAGTGACTCTGGTCTTATCGACGTTATTTGGAACTTAAAAAAATTAAATGATGTCACGCTTATTCCTGTACCAGGATCCAAGTGGATATTGTCGGAAGCCGTTGCTCGAGCGCTTGTGCTTAAAGAAACTAAAATTCAATATTTGCATATCCAGGCGGATCGACTCCCCGAAGCATTACGAATGAAAATAGAAAATGGCATTCCAAATATACGAATTGAATATCAATAATAACAACCCGGGAGGGATATCATGTTAAAACATCTCAGCATTATTATGTGCCTTATTCTTTCACCTTTGGCATATGGAAAAGAAGTTAAGGTTAAGGTTGAAGAAGGAACTTTAAAGCTGGCTGATTTCTAGATGCTTGTGAAGAGGTAGCGAGCTGTAAACCCTCATCGAAAGTGTCTGAAATAGGAAGGAATTAGGGGAATAACGTGATGTCATTCCCCTGGTTTGGACTTAAAGCCGAGTTTTTTTAGCTGTAGGAGTGTTTTTCTTAGCTATCGTTTTCTTTGCCTTCGAGGCACCCGTCTTTTTCACAGCAGAAGAACTTTTCTTTACTGTTGTTTTCTTTGGCTTAGAAGCAGTTGCTTTGGTTTTCTTTGCGGCGGAAGAACTTTTCTTTACTGTCGTTTTCTTTGGCTTGGAAACACTAGATGTAATTTTCTTAGAAGTAGATGCGTTTGCCTTTGTTTTGACTTTCTTTGGTTTAGAAGCGCCTGTCTTGGCTTTAGCTTTTTCCACAGCAGACGCTGTCTTTGCTATGGCTTTTTTTGGCTTAGAGGCGCTGGTTTTCGACTTCACTTTTTTCACAGCAGAAGTAGTTGACATAGTCTTTCCTTTTGTTGCTGATGATATGCTTGATATTGGCGTAACTTTTTTTGATATAGAAGTGCTAGACATAGGCTTTCCTTTCGTTGTTGGAGATATACTAACTATAGGCGTAACTTTTTTTGATGAAGAAGAACTCAGTTTAGATTTACTTTTCTTTGATGAAGAAATGCTAATTATAGGCGTAACTTTTTTAGAAGCAACAGGACTGAGTTGCGCCTTAGCTTTTTGTTGTTGTGGAGAACTGCTCACGCCAATTAAATTTTGCATGAGCTTTGGTAAATTAGCCTCAATTTTTTCAGCAACGAGTTTTCGCCACAGAAATCCTAAAGGCCCCGTTACCTTTAGCGTAACGGTAATCCGCACGCCATTGGCATCACTATTCATTTCATGAGTATCATAAAGTGTTGCCCCGAAAAACCGCGTGCATCCTGTAAATTTATGCCCTCTTTGAACATCTAAAAGTTCAACCGTAACTTCTGGCCCGTTTTTTGGTTTTAAAGTAAAGCGGTTTCCTGCCACAAAGGGCTTGTCTAACTGGCAGTATTCAATATTGGGAACCCATTCGTGCCAACTATTGACATCCGACCAACGACGCCAGATTGTTTCTCTTTCAACGCTTTTAAAAACCCTACTGTGTGACCGTTTCCACATAAAATCCTCCTAAAATACCCTCAATTATAATCAATGCTAACAACTGATTCTATTATGGGCAATGTTGATTCATTAAAGTTATGGTAAAATATTCTCAAAACATCGTTTTTATAAATGTAGTGACTTACAAACCACACTAAGAAGAGGCCGATTTATTGTCAGGATGTCTTGAATAGCTCGCTACCCGTCATTTTTAGCAACGTATTGAGAGGTAAGGGAAAATAGTTTATCTTTTGGAATCGTTCCTCACCAAAGAAAGGATTCTAAAAATAATGAAACTAAATCCCCTTACTGAAAAGATATCAAAACGCCTGTCTATCCATCCTTCAAGACAAAATACAATGGCCGCGATGATTTTTAGCGTTTTATGCAGCAACAACGTCCACCATCAAAGCCTTGTGCGCTATGCTGATAGCTCCAATCCTAAAGCTGCCTTGCGGAAGGTGGAACGCTTTGAGGAGTACGTGAAAGCAGTCGTTGAAACGTTCGGATTTAAAGGAAAGTTTGACCTTAGCCTTGATCGAAGCAACTGAAAATATGGCAAAAAAGAAATCAGTTACCTGGTTTTAAGTTGGCGCATTAACAAGCATATTTCCATCCCGCTGATGTTTAATTTTAGAGGAGATACTTAAAAAGAGTATAGTTCTTTTTATTAAGAACCTTTACCGTTCCGTCATTGAGTTTCCGACGGCACGCAAGAACGGTTTCATCAAGTAGGTTAGAATAGACTTTTTACCTGTCAAAATATCGACTTCTACCTGCATTCCCGGCTTAATGAGATGCTGTTTTCCATCTTTTTCCAAAACATTTGACTTTGTCCGCAAATAGACACGGAAATAACTTTGCTCCCGTTTGTCCGTAATCGTATCTGGACTAATCCGCTCTAGAATTGCCTCCAAGCCTCCATAGGTACTAGAATCATAAGTCGTCACCTTGACTGTTGCTGGCATGCCGACACGCAAAAAACCCACCTCGGCGGGTGAAACTTGGGCCTCTACAATAAGGGTGTCGTTTAAAGGAACAATATCCAGAATAGATTCGCCCGGTTGAATAACCCCCCCCACAGTCCGGATCTTCAGGTCACGAATAGTTCCTGTAATAGGAGATATAATTTCCGTACGCATGACTCGATCTTTATCAATGAGCTGAGCCCCTTTGGCTTCTGCCAGTTTTGCTTCATAGTCCCGAAGTTCCTGTAAATCTTCCATGTGAAACCGGATGGACACTTGATTAATTTTATCTCTAGATTGATTAACTGCTGTTTCCATACGTTTCATACTGGCCTTCAATAAATCTAATTGCGCTTTTTGTTCCGCCATGTCTCGCATTGTTTTGATATAATCTAACCTTGAATAAATTTTTTTATCAGCCAGAGGCTTTATTATTTTCGCTTGTTCTACAACATATTCATACTGTTTTTTTGCATCTTTATACTTTGTTTTTGCTTCTTGCAACTCCTGCCTTTTCATTTCAAAATCTTTACGCGCAATCATATTTTCATTCTGCTTTTTAAATGTATTCGCCCTAAAACGCTCTACCTCCTGGGCTGCAAGATTTTGTGCATTTAACATAAGTTCCTGGCTCGGAAAGAAAGATCCTGAATTATTAATTTGAGCGCGTAATCTCTCTACAGTTGCGAGAAACCGATAGTAATTCTCAAGATCTTGATAATATTTTGCTTTAGCAATCGTGGTATCTAGGCGGACCAGGACTTGGCCTTGCAGCACAATTTGGTCTTCACGAACTAATATTTCCTTAATAATCCCACCCTCCAGGTTGTTAATGGTTTGAATGTGGGAAGACGAAATGATCTTTCCAGACCCCTTCGTCACCTCATGTAACTCAGAAAAATAGGCCCAAATCATAAAGAATAGAAAAAACAAAAGGACCATTTTTTGAGCTAAATAGCTCTTTTTATTGCCGACCCTAAAAAGAGCAGCCGCACGAGGCGGTAAAAATTCCAGATCTTGTTCATCAGGAATTCTCGCCATCGAGTCCTCCCTCTATTGGCTGGGACTGTTTCACAGACCCGTTTGCCAACATTTCTAGAATTTTATCTCGAGGCCCATCTGCAAGGACACGCCCTTGATCAATGAGCAATATACGATCAACTAAAGATAAAACTGAGTTGCGATGTGTCACAGCAATGAGTGTTTTATCTGGTATATGGGCTTCTAATCGTTTGATCAATCGAAACTCTGATTCTGGATCCATAGAGGCGGATGGCTCATCAAGTAGCAAGATCGTCGGATCATGCAGTAAGGCTCTTGCCACAGCAACCGCTTGCCGTTGGCCTCCTGACAACCCAGAGCCCCCTTCTCCAATGAGCATGTCATATCCTGATGGATGATGACGCACAAAGTCGTCGACGCCCGAAATTTCAGCAGCTTTCAAGATTTGCGCATCTTCAGATGTTGCGCTTGCAATCGTAATATTTTCTCGAATAGTTCCTCGAAACAAATAAATTTCCTGAGATACATATCCGATTGATGCACGAACTTCAACTGGGTCCAGCTGGCGCATATCAACTCCATCAATCATAACGGTTCCTGATGTCGGCTGGTATAAGCCTAAAATCAACTTTTCAATTGTCGTTTTGCCCGATCCCATTCGCCCGATGAGCGCAATCTTTTCTCCAGCTTTGATTTTAAAAGACATATTTTTTATGGCCTTGAGCTTTTGGCCTGGGTAGGAGAAATCAACATCCAGGAACTCAATGTCTCCCCGCAGAACATCGCGGTGTACATACCGTGTGCTCAAGGAACGTTCTGCCGGCAAATTGATAATGAGATCTAATAATTTCAAAGCCGTATACGCTTGGTTAAATCGCGCCGTTAAGGCAACAACGGCTCCCGTTGATCCAATCGCCCGTGTCGTTAAAATTGTTGCCGCAATTAATCCACCAACGGTCAAATTTCCGGATGCAACTTCGTATACTCCAATCACAATCAAAAAAACATAAGCAGCATTTTGAATGAAAAAGATCGCATTCGAAGACAATAATGTCATGTAATAGACCTTATTGGCAGCAAGGGCGGTTCCAGATATAGACTGTTCCCATTTATGGAGCATTCGCCCTTCAGCATTCATTGTTTTGACGGTCTCTAACCCTGTAAGAGATTCCATCAAAATTCCATGCTTATATTCCATTTGGGTTAGAAGACCCTGGATAGACCCCTTCAAGGATGGCTGCATAATAAAGCTAATGGTGAGAATGAGTATGATAGCAACAATAGGAACAAGAACCATTGATATTGAGATCATTCCAATAGCAAACAAAAACAGAATGGCAAAAGGAATATCGACCAAGCTTACAATGGTCGTTGAAGAGAAAAATTCCCGAACTCCTTCGAATTCCCTCAAATAGTGGGCAAGCCCTCCAGCGGAAGAAGGACGATGCATAAATTGCAGCCCCAAGATGCGCTCATATAAAAAACTTCCCAGTAATACATCCGCATTCTTTCCTGCAATATCAATGAAATACCCGCGAAGCATTCTTAACAAGAAATCAAACAAATAAACAATAAAAATACCAACAGACAGAACAAACAAAGTATCAAATGCTTTGTTTGGCAACACTCTGTCATAAATATTCATTGCGTACAAAGTTCCCGCAAGCAAAAATAGATTGATCAGCGCTGAAGACCATGCAACTTGTGCATAAATCGAGCTGAATATTCTTAAAGTATCCCAAAACCATCTTAGAGGAGGAGATATCGATGATTGTGAGGATTCTAAAGGCTTATGCGCCACAAGGATCATTCTGCCTATATATAATTCCTTTAAGTCTGACGCAGAAACGATTTTCGGCTTTTGCTTATCTTCAGGAAGGTAAACTGTAGCAGCGTCCTCGTCTAATTTTACAAGAACACAAGCTCTTCCGCCTCGTAACATAAGAATACACGGCAACACTAGCGGGGATATATCCTTAAATTTTTTTTCTGCAATTTTGGATTTAAAGTTAAACCGCTCCGCAGCACGCAACAATAAGGATGGACCAAAACCTGACGGCCCGACGGGTAGGCCAGCTTTGAAAGACTCTGCAGAAACACGATAATTTAACAAGCCTGAAATAATCTCTAAGCACTGGAGCAACGCATCTCCGTACTGCAAGTTTTCCCTTGGCTTTGTTTGGCTGTTTTCAGCCATAGAAATCACCCCTTATTATACCTTTCCCTTCCATCAAACCACACAAAAAGTTTCAACTAGATTAATTTTAGATAAAAAAATGTATAAAATTTTAACAAAACTGATATCATTAATATAAATAATGTCCAGAGGCTAGGATATGGTTAGAGGTAATTTAACAAAACTTAGTGTGCGCCTTGTCTTTCTTGTAATCATATCCGATTATGCTATCGCTGTAGCCTCAGCTACAAGCACAACAGGTGCGTCAAAAGATAAGGCAAACTCTCCCAAAGATTTTTTTTACCCTAAGGAATCTGCCCGCGAATATACAAAGCCTTCCCGTATTGCTGCAACAACGCTTAATAAAATTTTAAAAGAAGCTTTAACCCATCATCCCAGCATCCAAGCCGACAAAGAGGCCCTAAGCGCCCAAGAGGACCTCATTGAGCAAGCAACTGCGGGTTATAAGCCAACCATTGATTTACGCATGAGCTTAGGACGTGAGAACTATCGCCGGAATTTCTTGACCAACTCCTTAAGCCCTCTTGGAAGTTCTGGAACCATTACATTAACACGCACTGACCCTTCTATTGCCATTCGTCAGATTTTGTTTGATGGCATGGGAACAGCCTCTCGCGTGGACAAGGCTCGTTCGCAGCGCTATCAGGCTCACGGTACGCTAGGGGTGACCACTGACACAGCAACTGTTGATGCTGCTACTGCTACAATTGATGTGCGCCGTCTCCAGCGTCTTTTGCGGATTGCTAATAATAACATCCGGTTTCATCAGGTTATGAAGGGAAAAGTGGCGGAAATAGTCGAAGCAGGAGCAGCCTCCTCTTCAGATTTATATCAAATAGAGGCCCGGTTACAAGATACCTATATTGCTAAATTCAATATTGAATCTGAATTATCAGTTGCCCGCGCAAAATTTGTCGAGGCCGTTGGAATGGAGCCTCCCAGACACATCAAACGTATCCGTTTGCCTGCTTATCTCCTTTCTTCTTCATCTGAAATGAGCATACGGATGGCTTTCGACAAAAACAACTCTATCAAGGTTGCAAAAAGCAATGTACAAACTGCCGAAGCAATCCACCGGGAGTCCGCTTCAAAACTTGTTCCAACAATCTCTCTTGAACTTGAAGGAGAACGGGACCGAAATGTGGGCGGATCAACGGGCTATCAAAATCGTCTCACAGCTATGCTCGTCGCACGCCACAACCTGTATAACGGGGGCTCCGACCTTGCAAAATCCCGGGAAGCAGTGAAACGATTATCAGAAGCCCACGCTCGTTTAACTCTTGCACGCCGGCAAACGGAGCGCACCATCCGTACCGCATGGAGTGAGGCCAAGAATGCTCAAAACAAATCAGTCCACCTTACCAAGCTCATTCGGGAGAAGCGTCATATTAGAGAGAATTATTTAAATGAATTCACTCTTGGAAAACGCTCATTGATAGACCTTTTAGATAGTGCCAATGATGTTTTCATAACAGAGGCCAAGCGCACAAGTGTTGATGCCAACGGTGACGTCAACACGATTATTTTAAGTGTCGGTACGGCTCAATTTGGCGAATATCTTCAAAAGTTGGAACATGATGACCCCGAGGATGATGAATCCTGGAAAAATGAACCAGAACCTGAACCCTATTTCCAGGAACCACAGTCTTCTGTATATCTGGCTCCCTATCAAACGGATCATCAAAGGACAGGGTTAAAGAAGAAAAAAAAATCTGCTCAAAACAGCGGTCTCAAAAATACAGGCTTAAAAAGGAAGAGTATTTTTGAACAACGGAAAGAATCACGCTCAAACAATCTTCAGGAAAAATCCTCTGCTTAACATTTTTTGTAGTCTCTTAAATTTGTTTTTTTACAACGAATAGGGAGAGACGCCTACTAAAGCTAGGCGAGCAGCGAAGTAACGATGTGAAATATACCTATTCAATCTCTTGAATCTTGGGACCTGTTGTCCATAAAAGAATTTTTCGAATCTTGTGGTTCGGATAAATAGAGCGCAAAGCCAGTGCATAGCTTTCAAGCTGTTCCACATAGGCATCAGGCACAGAACCCAACGGGGGATTGCGGTCCGTCTTGTAATCAACAATGGTGATCTGATCAGGCGTCACAAGCAGGCGGTCAATACGCCCCTGAAAAGGCAGGCCATCAATCAACCCACTCACCGGAACCTCTGCGAGTGCGCCGGGTCCAAAGATCTCCTTAAATGTCACATCATTTAGCATCTTCAAAGTGGCTTCAATATCCCCTTCCCATTCTGATTGGGTCAATCCTTCCTTTTTAACCATCTGACAGGCCGCTTCATAGCGACGACCCTCGGGCAATTGTGGCAGATATTCAAAAAATCGGTGGATGAGAATGCCCCGTTCCACCGCCGCATTGGAACGTGTTTTTTTTTTCTTTAAATTACTCTTTTCTTGTCCGGCCTCATCTGGTTGCATATAGGCCCATACTGGCAATGACGGGATCTCTTGAGGAGGTTTATCTTCTGCGAAGCTTGGCGCTTGTTCATGATTCCCTTGAGAAAAACGATAGGCCCCAGATTTTATTTCTAACGCTTCTTGAATAATGCGGTACCAACAATCGCTTGATAAATCTTTGCCGGACGTCCAACCTCCAACATAGAGGAAATCCTGCGCCCGGGTTAGGGCTACATAAAGCAACCGGCGCTTCTCTTCAGCTTCCGCTTCTGCACCTTTCCCTTTAAAGTATTTTGTGGCTTCCGTATCTTGGGGTTGGGTTGGGCGTAAGAGGAGAAGGTTGTCCGTCCACAATAGGGGATCCCATTTTCCCGTCCCTGACTCAGCAGCATCCGGTAAAATGACAATCGGGGCCTGAAGCCCTTTTGATCCATGCACGGTCATCATCCGAACCTGGTTATGAACTGTATCAGAAGTATCCCGTTTAATTTCCTGGCTCTGCTGATTCATAAAGTGTAAAAATCCTTGCAATGAACTGGGATGATCTTGATCATAATTCAAGCTTTGGGTCAAAAATTCTTCCAAAGCATCTTCAGCTTCATGACCAAGGCGGCTCAAGAATCGCCGCCGCCCTTCTCCTTGAGTTAATACCCAACTATAAAACTCATACACAAGGGTAAGGTCTGCTTGACGCAAACAAGCTTTTAGCCATATGTGGGCCTCTTCAAAAGCAGGGTTCTCTTTTGCTTTTAAAGAAAGGGCTGCCCACAAAGTGCTGGAGCGATCATGAGCAATAGAAAACAGGTCATCTTCACTCATCCCAATCAAAGGACTTCGCAAAACACAGGCTAAAGTGAGATCATCTTCAGGAAGAAGGGCAAACTGTGCAAGAGCTAAGAGGTCTATCACCGCAATGTGGTCTGTTAAAATCAGACGGTCTGCCCCTGCAACGGGGATATTCCGCTGCTTCAAAGCCCGCACAATCTCTTGTCCCAGAATTGTACGCTTCCTTACCAGAATAAGGATATCGCGCGGTTGAATTGGCTTGTTGGTTGAAGGCAAAACACGCTGTGATGTTATCCATTTTTCAATTTCTTCTGCCAAATAATGGGCTAACCGTGATTGAGGGCTGAAACGTTCCATCCGTTCCAACGGCAAACGCCATTCTCCTTCTATCGTCTCTTCCTCTTCCCCATCAGGCTCTATTAATGGCCACAGCTCAACAAGACCTGGGTGATTTTCACGGAATGCCTGATGTACAATTTGAGCTTCATCAAAAGAAACGCCACGTCGATTCTGATCATTGGCAAACACCTCATCCACAATTTCTAGGATAGCTGTTGTGGATCGGTAAGATAAATCCAGTTGGACTTCGCGCCAATCCTGGCCAACTTTTTGTGAAAGTTGCGCAAAATGATTTTTCAGTCTTAAGAATTCCTTAGGGTTCGCTCCTTGAAAGCTATAAATGGACTGCTTGGCGTCTCCCACAGCAAAGATCGTCCGGTAGGGTTTGTCAGATGTAAAAAACTCTGCTGTCAGACTTTGAATAATCTCCCATTGAGCGGCATTCGTATCTTGCGCTTCATCAACCAGCAGATGATCAATGCCCCCATCTAGCTTATATAAAACCCAAGAAGCAACTCCAGGCTGGCTGAGCAATTTTTGAGTCTGAATAATCAAATCATCATAGTCTAAAACGCACCGACGGATTTTACGGTCCTGATAGCCTTCCAGAATCTCTTGGAATAAAATTAAAGTCGCAACTGTGCGCTGGGCAACTTCTAAAGCGGATAAGGACCGGACAAATCGGAAAATTCGTTCTGCTTGTGGTGCTTGATCTGGTGAAAGTTTCTTGCGAATTTCCTTTTTTTGCGTAAGATACCTGTCCACATAAATTTCAAAATCGGTTTCTGTCGGTGCAAATTGTTTTTTCAATCGATGAACCAAATGAGCATCTAATATCTCCTCAGGCTTCTCAACAAAAGAATCAACCTCCAAGAAGTCAAGAAGCTCACTAACATAATTCCAAAACGTTTCATGACGCCCCAAAAGTCCTATCACCCGCGCCCGATGCTGAAAAAAATCATTCATTATGGAACGGAACCGATTATCTCCCATAATGGAATTTAGGATTGTTAAGGCAGCTTCAACCCGAGGCGCTGGTTTTTTAAAAACGGCATACTGCGCCTCCAGTACCATTTCTTCGGCCTGAACATCATCTAAAACCCGGAAATGGGGTGAAATTCCAGCTTCTAAAGGAAACCTGCTTAAAATAGATTGGCAAAATCCATGAATGGTTTGAATTTTCATGCCCCCCGGCGCATCCAACACCAGGGTAAACAAATGCCGCGCCCGGGCGAATACCCTGGAAGACAAGGCATCTGAGCCAACCAGTTCTTCAAGTTCCTGGTTAAGCTCAAAAGTGGACAGGTTTGCCCAGTGCGCCAGCCGTTGCGTTAAGCGATTGGCCATCTCAGCAGCTGCCGCTTTGGTAAACGTCAGGCACAAGATGCGCTCTGGCGCAAAGCCCTGCAGGAGCAAATTTAAGATGCGGTCAGTAAGGACTTTCGTCTTGCCCGTACCAGCAGACGCCGCTACCCAGGCGCTTACTTTAGGATCGGCTGCTAGAAATTGCGCTGTGTTCATAAAAGGAGAACCCCGTAAATTATAGCAATTCACCAGAATTGATACTTGAAGAGAAAAAATTCAGGTCTTTGTCCCTTATCCTTTCTTCAAAAGACTATAGCTTATACGCTGTCCGAATTATAGATGCTACCTCTATTCTAGAATAGATACCGTATACCAAGAGAGACCATTGGCACGGTTCTCATTAACCTGTTTTTATTAATCAAATTTTCTGTGTGCGCTTTTGCGTTGTTAATGATCGTGTCATTGTTTTGTCCTGTACCTGTTAAAGTAACACGTGAACGCGCCTTTCCCTGAAACCAAAACCCAACATCAGCGCTTAAGCTGACCCCTGAGTCCCCAAGGGAACCCGTATCATATCCAAGCCCAAGATAAGGTACAATGGCCCAACGGTACTTTAAGTTGGCTGTAATCTTTCCATAGGCCGCCGCCGGCTGCCCAAAGAGGGTGCCCGTTACCATCCGATCGAGATAAATCCGGTCACCGTTATAGGCAATTCCCCCAGTTAGACGGAGTCCATTCTTCCATAAATGCCAATCTGCCATAAGGCCGACTTTAAGAGGCCGGATCCGAACCTTATTGTAGGTTTGGCCATCAACGGAAAACGATTTGTAGGAGCGAAGAAAGCCAACCCCAAGCATGCGCAACTTAAAGGTTGAATTAAACTGATAGCCCCATTCCACCCCGATGCCTGGAACATAGGAGCTCCGAACGCCAACAAACCAACGGCCCGTTGAAGAAGGCGCCGCTGGTGCGGGATTATCCGTCACATCGCCTGGCTTATCTATAGGCTTCGCCTTTTCTTGTGCTGAAGCTCCATGAGAAAAAACAATACATAATAAAAAATGAACGACAATTGCTTTTTTGAAAAAATGCCTCAAGAAAGTCTCCACAATTTATTTAAAAATATATTTAAATTAGGAAATTATTCGCACCATAGCAAGGGAAAAAGAAAATGGATTGGCGAAGAAGGCCTTGTTATGACCCCTGTCGTTAAGATTATTTTGCCGCATCTCGACGACCCCACAGATAGAAGGGGATACCTACGGCAAAACCAACGCCGACATAAAGGAGTGTGACCATTTCTGCCCCATAAATGGCGAATATGGAATAAAGAGCCCCACCCAAAAGCGCAATATGCAAAGCCGGCGTAAGTTTTGCGTATGGATTTTTTGGAACTCCGCGAA
>CAZXMD010000016.1:0-18718 GCA_964641635.1 uncultured Candidatus Finniella sp.
AAATCAGTTGAATTTTAATAAAAATAACTTGAATTTCTCTTTCTCGCCGTTAGCGTCTATTTTTTTGCTAAAATTTTTTTTGAATATTATCCATTTATTAATTTCTTCCCTCTAACATGGATGATAGAGAGAACAATATTATTCCTCATTAAGGTAATGTTTGAAGGAAGAACTGTCATGAAAATGTTCAATTTGTTTTGCCGGGATGAAAAAGGTGGCGGACTCGTTGAGTATGTCCTCATTGTTACTTTAATTGTTTTGGGCGCCATTGCTGGCATGACCATAGTTGGAGTAAAACTCAATACAAGCATGACCAGTATTGCCAACACACTTTAGTAATTTTATTGCATATCTTGTTGTTTTTTATAAAAAAATTTAATTCTTTATTAATCTTTTCTTGCTATCATGAAACATAAACCAAGCGCACTGGTATCATTATCAAGTTGATACCTGCTATCAAAAATGGGAAAGTTTATGAACTTATTTCATTTATTTTGCACTGATGAAAAAGGCGGGGGGCTTATTGAGTACGCCCTTATTATTGCCCTTATAGCCGTAGTCTCGGTTACTGCAATGAAATTAGTGGGCGTCAAACTCAATGTAAGTATGATCCACATAAAGAATGCGCTTTAGCATTTTTATTTTTTATGAAGCGACTTCTTCTAGCAATTTTTCCTCTACAGGGTACCTCTAAAAAATAAAATTTAACCGTTTGTTAACTTACTTCTCTCAACATAAGCATGAGTTAAGCGGAAGCGTATCTTAGTTAAAAACTATAAATTTAGTTGAGAGGAAATATTTATGAATTTCTTAAATTTTTTTTGCTTTGATGAAAAAGGCGGCGGTATCGTTGAATATATACTCATTATTGTTCTCGTAGCTTTAACCACAACTGTTACTATGGCCAATATTGGCAACAGCCTCTAAGAACTCCCTAAAAATCGCTTCTAAGCCCTCTTTTGGGTTTGCCGAAGCGACCTTTTTTAACGCCGCTTTCTATTGCATATAAATTTTTTCTTATTAATCTAATCTTAACTCTTCCTCCTTCAAAATAACATGGTAAGTGCGAGAGTTTAATTGTTTTTTCCTTTAAATAATTAATTAATTTAAAAACATTAAAGGAGTGGAAAAAAATGAATTTATTTTCTTTGTTTTGTAAGGACGAACAAGGTGGTGGATTAGTCGAGTATACATTGATTGTTGCTTTGATTGCTCTTGCGGCAGTAACAGCAATAACTACTGTCGGAACAAAAATTTCCGCTGACTTTACCAGCATTTCTAACAAGCTTTAATTTTTAAGCTTTTTGGGATCTTTGTTTCGTTTAGTAAAAGGAGGCCAAAGCTCTGCTCCTTTATGATTGATAATGCCTTAATGTCCGAGGTTTAGAGGTTCCTGATGAACACCAGTGTGACGACAAAAAGATCTTTGACGCAAATGTCAACGCAAGAAAGCGCAAACAACCGTTTAACGCCCTTGCGTTCTATGATCTATAACGCATTGATGATCAGGATTGATCCAAACACGGCCGTCCACATGACCCCTGGAGAACTTCAGCAAGAAACTGAAGATTTCGTCGTTCAGTTTGTAAACACCCAGGGGATTCAGTTAAATCGTCGAGAACAAAAACAGGTTGCGACAGACATTGTCAATGACATGATAGGCTTTGGCCCCCTTGAGCAATTGCTAAGTGATGACAGCGTAACAGATATCATGGTTAATGCTCCCGATATGGTTTATGTGGAGCGCCAAGGGAAATTAGAAAAAACTTGGGTTACGTTTCGCGACCATGCCCATGTCTTACAAATTGCCCAGCGTATCGCTGGCCGAATCGGCCGACGTGTCGATGAAGCAAGCCCAATGGTTGACGCCCGTTTACCGGACGGAAGCCGAATTAACATCATTACACCCCCTGTTTCATTAAACGGGCCCGTTCTTTCCATCAGAAAGTTTTCCCGCCGGATAATTGATATTGATGCAATGATCAGACAAAAAAACCTTTCCTTAAAAATGGCGGAATTTCTTCAAATTGCAACAACCTGTCGCTTGAATATGTTGGTTTCAGGCGGAACAGGTTCTGGCAAAACAACTCTTTTGAATGCCTTATCTCAATTGATTAATTCAAAGGAGCGCATTGTAACGATTGAAGACGCGGCTGAACTGCGTCTCAAGCAACCTCACGTTGTCCGTTTGGAAACGCGCCCGCCAAATATTGAAGGCGAAGGGGCAATTTCAATCCGTGATCTGCTTAAAAATGCTCTGCGCATGCGTCCAGACCGTATCATTGTAGGAGAGGTTCGCGGCCAAGAAGCCGTAGACATGCTTCAAGCTATGAATACGGGACATGACGGATCTATGTCGACTATCCACGCAAACCGAGCCAAAGATGCTTTGTTACGTTTGGAAAACATGATTACAATGTCAGATTCAGGCGTTCCTGGAAAAGTTATTGTAGCTCAGATTGCGGGTGGCGTAGATATGATCGTTCAAGTCGCACGGATGCGGGATGGCGTACGTCGCATTCAAGAAATTATAGAGATCGTCGGACTGGAAAATGACGAGATTAAAACACAGACTTTATTCCAGTTTGATTATGAATCTGAAGACAAAGAAGGAGGCTTAGTCGGTGAGTTTGTGGCGCATAAAGGAGCAATTCCATCCTTTATGGAAAAAGCCAGATATTTCGGCCTCGAGCAAAAACTTGCATATATCATGGGGCTATCATGACACTATCCCATTCGGTGGCGTGGTTTATTTCTATCGGGGTTACCGCTCTCCTTTATATCTCATCTCTCGCCTGTATTTTACCCCTGGTTCGCGCCCATCGTCATTTAAGGGAACGGTGGTCTCAATATGGAGGCAGCACCGTCGAAAATTGGCAGAAATCACCGAGCAACCTTGCTGAACGCCGCATGCAATCCATTCAAATGGAAAGTAAGTTAAACGCTATTTTGGCACGTCCTTACCCTTTATTAAAAAGAATAAAATTTTTATTTTATCGAAGCAATCTATTTCCTAATATTAAAGTACATATTGCCTGTCAGGTTGCAAGTATCGTTTTTTTGACTGAAATTTTCTTTATTTTCCTAGGCCATGAACTTGGTATTTCTTTCTTGCTGGCGGTTTTTATTTCTTTGCCTTGTCATTTCGTCGTTTTAAGGATAAAAGAAAATTTCTGGCAAAAATCTTTCATCAAAATTTTCCCTATATCTCTTGATATTATCATCCGTGGGTTAAAATCAGGTATGACGTTAGGTCGTGGCATTGCCATGGTATCTGAAGAGGTTGAAGATCCTGTCGGCGCTGAGTTTAGCTATATGGCCTCACAATTACAGATTGGCGTCACACCGGATGATGCTTTGGTTGAAGCATCGTCCAGGATCGGCATTGATGAATTCCGGTTCTTTTCTCTAGCCTTGATTATTCAACGCGAAATGGGCGGAAGCCTTGCTGATATTTTAGCGAAATTATCAGAAGTCATCCGGGAACGTGACCGATTCCGCAAGAAAGTATGGACTTTATCATCTGAAAGCCGTGCAACGGCTTTAATCGTTGGCAGTTTACCCGTCCTCCTTGGTATTGCCATTGAGTTGATTAGCCCTGGGTATATGAAGTTCTTTTTAACGGATCCTAAAGGTAAAATAATGCTATGGATCTGTGGGGGATTATCCATAACAGGCGCCATTGTTATCCTGCGAATGATGAGAGTTGAGGACTAATAATGCCAGAAATAGACTTCACAACTTTTCAATCCTTAAACATGGCCATCGCAGCTGGTATTAGTGTTTTTGCTGTCTTCTATACAATGGGAAAATTACTATTTACCTGGCCTGCGCTAGAAGCACGCCTAGACGATATACAATCCCATTACAATCTTCTTGATAACTCATACCTCAAGGAGAATTTTAATAACCCCTTCTGGCAAACACGAAAAAGGGTAGGTAAAAAAAAGATCCCTTTAAAAAAACGTCTTATTAACTTTATTTTAAAAAATCCCTTTTTAAGGGAAGAAACTATGAAAGCAAGCTTCGAGCAAGCCGGATGGTTCTTAAAAGAAACCCAAGTTATCTTCTTAGGTTCAAAATTAATATGCTTTTTCTTGGGCCTCGCTTTCGGATATGTTGCGATTCTAACACATACCTATTTTGCTCATTCTTCCTTTGTCATAAAATGGCTTATTCTTATTCTCACAGCTTTTACAGGATGGTTGATCCCAGATTTATACTTAAAAGCAATAATCAAAAAGCGCATTGAACTAATTGAAAAACAATTTCCTGATGCCCTGGATTTGATCATCATTTGTTTGCAAGCTGGGTTAGGGTTGAGTCGGGCAATTGAACGGGTTGCCAAAGAAATGGCAATGTTTGGTAAGGAAATTGCCCATGAACTGACGATTACGAATATTGAACTGGAAATCATGCTGGATCGCCGTCAAGCCTTACAAAATCTTTACGCACGCGTCCCCAGCACAATCATCCGTACTTTTTCAACCACTGTTTTGCAATCCATTCAGCAGGGAACGCCAACCTTGCAAGCGCTTGACGTTTTGTCAAAAGAAATTCGTGACAACCGGATGCAACGTGCAGAAACGAAGGCTGCGAAATTACCTTCCTTGATGGTTATCCCCTTGGTCTTATTTGTGATGCCGAACTTATTTATCGTACTCTTGGGCCCAGCGATCGCGAGGTTGCTCAATGTTACGTAAAACATACCTATTCATAAAGATAAAACTCTCGCCTGTCATCCTTCGGATACCCTATCACTACGTCCGGTATCTTTCAAATTTGCGTAATTTTGCTAGAGAGGGATCCTGCCAGAAAGGTGCTTCCCTTGTCGAATTTGCCCTTATCTTTCCAATTTTTCTTATGATTCTTTTAACCACCCTGGAACTTGGCATCATGCTTGCGATCAAGGTCAATCTACAAAGCTGTGTTCAAACAGGGGCTTTTTATGGACAAACGGGGAGATTCACGCCAGGCTCCACCCCAACAGCTTCAACAACTGCTGTCATGCAGAATGGAGCATCCGGAATACTAAACCCCGCCAACCTGACGATTACAATTCAAAATTTTCCAACATTCTTGGCAGCCAGTAGCGGCGGTTCCGGTTCTTCTGGGACTGGCATTGAGGGACAAGTTGGGATGTATAATATGACCTACGCTTACTCCCCCTCCAGCCCCTTGGTTGCAGCATTTTTTGGCGCAACAAAGGTACTCAATGCTACAACATATGTTCGCAATGAGGAGACATTCTTACAATGAGGCTGGCAGAAAAACTCTTACATTTTAAGCGAGATTCAAAGGGAGGAACCATTGTAGAGTTTACGCTTTGTCTGCCCCTTCTCATTCTTGTTTGCCTCGGTATATATGAGACGACAAACTATATTTTATTAAGCCAGAAATTAAACGAAATAGCTTCAGGGGTCGCAAACTGGGTCAGTGCAAAAACGACCGGCGCTGTTGTTTCAGATTGCTTGATTGGTGCGAATTTAGTCGGAAAAGATTATAATTTTTCTAGCCTTGGAACCGTTGTCGTGACCGGGATACAAACGAGTGGAAGCCCACCTGCCCAAGCAGTCGTTTGGCGAATAGCAAGTCCCGGCGGCATCACCAACATCACAACGAACAGTGGCGGCATTGTGACATCCTCGCCGTTCCCGCTTTCTCTGCCACCAAACTTGATTGTTGTTGAAGTGAGCTATAGTTACACACCTATTTTCTCTTATTTCTTATCAATCTTTCCACCGATAAAGCTTTTGAAAGTGAGCCAAATGGTTCCACGCAGCGGATTAACATTTAACCCCCTTCCGGCCTCTTAAAATGGGTACCCTAATATGATGAAAAATATTTTCGCAAGGATCCAAAAATTTAAACAAGCCGAGAAAGGCGCAATCCTTATATTTTTAGCGCTTAGCCTTCTTCCACTTCTCTTAATTGTCGGACTTGCCACAGATACTGGCTATGGTTTAGTCCAAAAGCGCAAAATTCAGATGGCTGTAGATGCCGCCGCTAAAGCCGGAGCAAAATATGGCAATAAGACCCTAGAAACGGTTATTTCTATGGCAGGCACAATGTTTGCAAGCAACACCGTAAAGATGACGGGAATCACGGGGCCCGCTATAAGCATGGATACTTCAACCGGATGCATCACGGTTTCAGCCTCTATTGATGTCCCAACGACCTTTATGGCACTGGGAGGAATCGACTCCGTTACCTATAACGCAACAGCAACTTCCTGCCTCTACGGGTCTTCAAGCGAACTTGCCCTTCTCATTGACCTATCCAGCACTACAGGAAACTGGACGAGCAAAGTCTTAAATTCCATGACGGACTTAATCAACGGGCTCCCTGCAGAAACGTTGGTCAGCGTCATCCCTTTTGCATCAGATATTTCTTTAAGCCCGGCAACTACCAATGCAGCCGCCTTGTTTAGCAACTTGAGCAATACAACGAATGATGAATCCGCCTACCCGGCTTTCTACGGATTAAGTAAAAATTATGCCTGGAATGCCACAAATTATGAAAGCGTCTATAATTACCTTTATGGCGCTACTTATCCAACGGTCACCAGTTATTACCCGTCTCCGGGAACCTGTACGGGATGGGGCGGGCCCAGCACGTACCTCGCTTGCGCAATTCTTTATCCCGGACTATGTTCAGCCGGGCATACTTCCTGTAGTAGCCAATATCGGTATTATGCGAATACCCTGCCTGCAATACTGCCCCTAACATCCAACCGAACTACTATTTTAAACTACATCAACAGCTTAGTTCCCTCCGGTATAAATGATGTTTTTCCAAGCCTCATTGTCTGGGGCTGGAGAACCCTTGATCCAAACTGGAAAAATTTTTGGCGGGTCAACGAAAACCCTACTGATACATTACGCTCTATAGGGAAATATCCCTTAGCCTATAAAAGCTATAATCCTAAAAACATTGTCCTCTATACATCCGGAACATCAAGCTATACCCCTTCTAATCACTCATCTTATTACGCTTATCCTTGTGGAAGTGGTAAAACTTCCTATGTTAGAAATTATTATGGCGTTTTACCTTATACAACGGATAATGCCGCTAAGGTTGATATCACTTGCGATAACTATAACTACCAAACCATGGATCAGGCATTAGGGCTTAATCTCACCACAAATAACTATTATGCTTCTACCCAAAGCTTTGCCTCTTATGGGGCCAGCATCCAGGCAGAACTTGATAAGAAATTCTTACGGATATGCTCGAACATCAAGGCCAAAGGAGTTTATATCTACATTGTTACGCAAAACGACAATGCGGCCCTAAAGCAATGTGCGAGTGGCGCAGGTTTACCTTACTATCAGGTTACAGGGAACGGCGTTCCTTTCGTCAACATTGCCGCAACAAATGTTAGCTCAAAAATCGGAGGAGGCTCTACCGCAACCCAAGGATAAACAATCCTTTATTTGACAGAGTTGCCATCCTTCGCCACAATGAGGCAAAAATGAGTAATGAAGCATGCCCATGACAACCCCTTCAACTTTATCTCCCATAAATAAAGAGACGATATCGAAGCGCCATAAATTTCTCATCACCACAGCAACTTATGGAGCCGTTAGTGTTGCTGCTATTCTCATAGCTGCTAAGTTCTTTGCTTGGATGCGGACAGACTCCTTAAGCTTGCAGGCTTCTTTGATTGATTCTCTTTTAGATATGGTTGCCTCTGTCATTAATTTGCTGGTCGTAAAACAAGCCCTCAAACCAGCCGACAAAGAACATCGCTTTGGTCACGGAAAAGCAGAGGCCCTTGGAGGGCTTGGCCAGTCCGCATTTATCGCCGGCTCCGCAGTCTGGCTGATTATTGACGTCATCCACCGCCTGATCAATCCTCACCCCCTTCAAGACGGAAAAATCGGTAGCATCATCATGATCATGGCCAGCATCTTGACTTTATGTCTGGTTCTTTATCAACGGTATGTGATAAGACAAACAAGGTCTCTGGCTATTGCTGCAGATTCCCTTCATTACCTAGGGGATTTCTATACCAATATCGGGGTTCTTGTTTCTCTCAATGTTTCTGTGTTTTTGGGTTGGGAACGCTTGGACTCTCTCGTAGGAGCCGGAATTGCAGCTTATATTTTGCACAGCTCGTGGAAAATTGGTCAACGTTCCCTAGATGTATTAATGGACCGGGAGCTCCCCGATTCTGCGCGGTTAGAGATTACGGAAATTGCGCTTAATCACCCTCACGTTTGGGGTGTCCATGATTTACGAACCCGTTCAGCAGGATTGCAAGACTTTATACAAATGCACTTAGATATGGATGAAAAATTGTCACTTCTTGAAGCTCATGACATCGCAAATGATGTAGAACTGGCCCTGCAAAAGGCCTTCCCTCATGCTGAAGTTATTATCCACCAAGATCCAATCCCGAATCAGGAGTCCGCCCTATCATGAGGTTCACACTCACATGAGACAAGGAGCGCGTCTTCAAGCAGCCATGACTCTATTGGACAAAATTCTGGCCTCCTCAGCGCCTGCCGATACAGTCGTCACTGGATATTTTCGTCAGTGTCGTTACATGGGATCAGCAGATCGCCGGGATATTTCACAAACCGTTTACCAAATTTTGCGCCGCTATGAAGAGCTTGCCTGGTACTTACAAAGTATTCCTGCAAACAAAGCTGATTGGGAACGATTACTGGTTCTGACTTATGCCCATAAAATCCAAAACCTATCAATTCCAGAAATTCAAGCCTTATGCCAAAAAGATGGTAGCAATGATAGATTTGATCCCGCCCCCTTATCAACCTTGGAGCATATGCTCTTGAAAGATATGGCACGCTTGAAACCAGAAACCATGCCTCTGGCTGTTCGGTTGAATATACCCACCTGGGTCATTCCTTACCTTGAAAAGACATTCGGAAATAAACTTGAAGAAGCGATCCAAGCCCTCAATCAACCAGCGCCTCTTGATTTGCGCGTCAACACCCTAAAAACCACCAGAGAGGCTGTTTTGATGCAACTTCAAACGGAAGGGTTTGAAGCAACGCCAACGCCTTGGTCTCCTATCGGAATCCGCCTTATCGAACGGCGACCTTTATCCGGCCACGACCTTTGGAAACAAGGGAACATTGACGTTCAAGACGAAGGATCGCAGCTTTTGGCCCTTCTTGCCGATGCAAAAAGCGGTATGGCCGTCATCGATTTTTGCGCCGGCGCCGGGGGTAAAACCCTTGCTATGGCGGCAACCATGCAAAATCGCGGACGGATTGTAGCAACAGATGTGGCAGGATGGCGACTAGACAGATCCCGTGAACGGTTACGCAGGGCCGGTGTTAACAATGTCGAATTTCGAGACCTTGAAGAAGAGGCCACAGCCAAGTGGCTGAAGCGGCAAGCTGCACGCTTTGACCGTGTCTTTGTTGATGCTCCTTGTTCGGGCAGTGGAACTTGGCGCCGTAACCCTGACCTAAAACGCCGATTTTGTGAACAAGACCTAAGAGAGCTTGTTGTTAAACAACAGGAGATTTTGATGCGTGCCGCTCCCCTTGTGAAAGAGGGCGGTCGACTTATCTACGCGACTTGCTCTTTATTCTCGGAAGAAAACACACCCCAAACCAAAAAATTTTTAGAAACACACGAAAATTTCCGCCTCCTTCCCATCAAAGAGGTTTGGACATCTGTTTTAGGCTCTCCCTGCCCCATGGCTGGCGATACCCTTCAGCTCACCCCTCACCTTCACGGCGTTGATGGATTCTTTATTGCCGTGTTAGAACGGGTTAAGAAATAAGCCCTTCAAAGTATTTTTCCCAGTCGACAATTCAGTTTTTCTCAAGACAATTTAAAAGGTGAAGGCAAAACTATTTTTACCTTCATTATTTTTCGCTGTCGACAATTATCCTATTTCGCCCCACAATGGAGTGGATAAACACTGTTGAAGGAGGGTTTTTTATGGTATATATCGATGGTTTATTGAAATCTTGCCTTACATTTGGAAATGCCTTAGCCATTACAATATCATTCGTTTACAACCAATCCATTATGTGGGCAATTTTCCATGGTATCTGTGGATGGTTTTATGTCGGTTATTTTGCCTACATGCTGCAACCTTAAATTTATGGGAGAGTAGGCTAATATAAGAGCTTGCCTCAACGAATTTTAGTCATTGCGAGCACCAGGCCATAGCGTTAGCGAAGGCGGGTGCGCGGCAATCCAGGGCAACAAACAAGATCTCGTCTTTGGCCCTGGATTGCTTCGTCGCTTACGCTCCTCGCAATGACGGGGTTTTTATTATTCTAGACTTGAATTTTATTTTTAACATTCGGCTATCAAAACGTGGCCAAACTTAGCATGTCTATAGACGAGCAAATATTTTTTTATAGGCCAAATATAAAAATGGCGAAGTATAAATAGAAAGAAAAAATAAAAACGCACCTATTGACAATACAGACCCATCCTCTATGCTAAAAGAATCGCACAGACAACATGTACTTAAAAATGAAGCAAATCCCCCTATGCATAATATTATCTTTGAAAGCAAAACAAACAATAAAAGCTTTGCAAACCACCAAATACCAAATACTTTTTTAATCATTTTTTCTATATTTTTTTAATCAATCTCATCCTTCATACGGACATAGCTTACGACCTTAGTAACACCGCTAGTATTGCGCGCATGGTTCACAACCTTCTCAAGCTCGGCCTGATCCTGGGCGATGCCCATCAGATAGACCTGGCCACTGACAGTTTTAATGCTGTAGTTACGGGATTGAATATCGCCATCAAACATCAAAGTGCTCTTTAATTGTGTCGTTATCCAAGTATCTGCTGTATATGTTCCTAAAGTTGCTCCTTCAGACTGGCCAATATTGTCAATCACCTGCTTAACGCCTTGAGGTTCCCAGGCAATTTTTACGGCATCCAGATGCATTTCTTCAGTAGGAAGAGCACCCGTCAATAGCACTTCACCGTTTTGAACATTCACACTGACCAAGCGATGAAGGTCTGGGTCTTTCTGATAGAGCCCAAGCTTAATCGCCGTCGATATTTTTGTATCATTCCAGGCGCCCGTAACGCCTTTTTCTTTTGTCGCCGCAGCGCCCACAGCGGCGCCTCCACCAATAACGGCTGGGACACAAGCTGACAAAACAACAGAACAGCTAAAAACTCCTACTAATAGAAGTGTTTTTTGAATCGTCATCGCATTTTCCTTTCTTCTTATTTTAATGTTCGGCAAACCACGCGTTTACAATATGCTTAGGCCATTTATACGGGATAAGGTAAACCGCGTCAAAGCGAATATTATGAGGCGCCCATCGTAAATTTCGCAAATACAAGGAGAGAGCCATTTCAATGCGCTTTCGTTGTTTGGGGGTAATGGCTTCGCCTGCATTGAGGAAGCTCCCCCGGTACTTGACCTCAACGGCAACAAGGGTCCATCCCCGCGCCGCAATAAGGTCAATTTCTCCCACGGGAGTTTTAAAACGGCGTTTTAAGATACGATAGCCCTTTAAGCGCAACATCCATGCTGCTATTGTTTCTGCCAAATGGCCTTGTTCATGATACGTTTTCAACCAACCGATCATGGTTTATTTCTCTTGTTTTAAGGCCAGGGCGCGTTGATATATTTGTTTACGAGGAACGCCAAGCGTTCCCGCAACAAGGGTGCACGCATCCCGAATGCTATGGGTCTCAAGAGCCTGGCGCAAGAGCTGGTCAATGTCCATAACGCCGACTTCTGCAGTGCCCGGGGGGCTTAATACCAAAACAACCTCACCTTTCGGCGGGCCATTTTCTTCATAAAATTGAATGAGAGTTTCAAAGGAACCGCGCCGCACTTCTTCAAAAAGTTTCGTGATTTCCCGAACAACGGCAAGGGTGCGGTTGGGAAAAGCGCCTGCCATGTCTTTTAGGGTTGCAGCCAACCGTTGCGCTGATTCAAAAAAGATGAGCGTCATGTCTAAAGAAGAAAGCTCCGCATAAGCTCTCTTTTGGGCGAAACCTGCAAAGAGAAAGCGGTCTGTTGGCATGCCCGATAAAACGAGGCCCGCCATAACAGCAGACGGTCCGGGTAAAAATGTAACCGGCAAATCTTTCTCATAACAGTCCCGAACGAGCTTATAGCCTGGATCAGAAATTAAGGGCGTTCCGGCATCGCTAATCAAGGCAATTGCTTGACCTTGGGTGATCTTATCCAAGATTTTGGGACGCGTCTGATCTGCATTGTGATCGTGATAACTCATGAGAGGTTTATCGATGCTATAGGCAGACAACAGTTTCCGGCTGACACGCGTATCTTCACACGCAATGATGTTACATCCTTTTAAAGTTTCAAGGGCCCGCAACGTAATGTCACCCAAATTTCCGATGGGTGTGGCAACAATATAAAGACCACCCTTTAACGCCATCCTCTACCCCTTGTTACGCAACAAACGGGCCTTATCACGCTGCCAATCCCGATCCTTAATGGTGTTACGTTTGTCGACTGTTTTTTTCCCACGTCCCAATCCCAATTCCAGCTTCGCACGACCCTTCGCATTGAAGTAAAGCTTGAGGGGAATGAGAGTCATTCCCTTACGCCGGATAGCACCCAAAAATTTAGCGAGTTGGCGCTTTTTCATCAATAATTTACGAGGGCGCTTGGGCTCGTGGTTAAACTGGTTCGCCTGAAGATATTCTGGGATATTGGCATTGAAGAGAAAGATTTCTCCCTCCATCTCCCCTGCAAAGGATTCGTTAATGCTGCTGGTTCCTAAACGCAGTGATTTAACTTCACTCCCCATGAGGATGATGCCAACTTCAAGTGTTTCGATAATTTCGTAGTCAAACTTGGCCCGTCGGTTTTGGGCAACAACTCGATATTGATCAGGGGCGGCAGGCATAATAAAAACCTCTTAGTCTCTCGTCATTAGTATCGTTCAATGATTGTCTCTTCTTCAACAACTGTCTCTTCCTCAATAACATCGACGCCCTTAATGAGAAGAAGAATGACCGCAACGGGAAAAAACAGGAACCCCCAAAAATATAGCCATCCCCAGGCGCCATGGTAGTGCAAATAAAACCTGGAATTTTCTTTCGTAATTGACCCATTTCTCATCAACAACAGAATTCCGACAGGAAACCATATAACGAGGAAGAGAATGAGAAAAAACAAATTTCCACTATACCACCTAGGGCAGTATATTTTCGTTGTTCGTATCACTTTTCTTTTGTTTTCCATAAGGGAATCCCTTTCAAAGGTGTAGTCCTGCCAACATCATTGCTTTACGAATCTCTTCTTCACTCGTGGATGAAACAGGAATGAGTGGTAAGCGAAGTTCATTCTGGCACTTGCCAAGCAAGGATATGGCAAATTTTAATGGGGACGGATTTGTTTCCACCAACAAAGCTTCATGAAGCGGGAACAACTGGTCCCGGATTGTTGAGAACGTGCTCAAATCCTTGTTCTGCCAGGCACACATCATTTCTTGACACAACTTTGGAGCAACATTGGCTGTTACGGAAATCCATCCATCCCCCCCTTTTGCCAAATAAGCGGCGGCGGTTGGATCGTCCCCTGAAAAAAAACAAAAAGGTTTTGAAATTTTCTGGCGTAATTGGATGGGACGTCGCAAATCTGTGCCTGAATCTTTAATACCAACAACAGTTGGCAAGGTTGCAAGGCGCTCAAGCAGCTGAATTGGTAAATCAATGGACGTGCGCCCCGGATGGTTGTAAATAATGAGGGGTAGAGAAGAAGCCTTTGCTATTTCCTGAAAATGTTGAAAAACACCTTCGGGCATGGGTTTCACATAGTAAGGGGTGACCACAAGGGCCGCTGCCGCACCTAGAACTTCCGCATCCCTCACCATTTGAATAGCTTCTTTTGTAGACGGGGAACTGCAACCCATGATAACAGGAATACGTGTACGGGCAACATCAAGGGTTATGGATAACACTTGATGACGTTCTTGAGCAGAGAGAAGCGACCCTTCCCCTGTACTCCCGCAAAGAACAATGCCATGGGTGCCTTGTTGAATTTGCCACTCAACGAGCGTGCGAAGAGCCCCCTCATCAACTTGGCCTTGAAAAAAGGGCGTAATAAGGGCAACAATAGAACCTGAAAACATATCTGGACTTTCTTTATTGGAACCGTGGTTAATGTATTATAATTTTAAATCTAACCTGACAATAGACAGATATTTTTTGTTTGCCAAGGTTTTGCTCTTGGGCTTAATGATGATGCCACCCATATTTGGGATATCTCTCGAAATTTCCCGGTGCGGACGCGCCTTGCATCAGGCAACCCATGGGACCTTTGAGGGGACTTTACGCCCTGAATCCTGCCCGATTACATCCCGGCTGGTTCAATGGGTGCAACTTCAAAAACCTGGCGCATCCTTTTTAAAAACCATCAGCTTCTTGGGTGAAAATCCGGATTGGCCTTTAAAAGATCGCCTTCAGTCTCTGGGGGAAGAAAACCTGACGGGGAAAGAACCTCCTCAAGAACTCGTAAACTGGTTTGAAGAAAATCCGCCCCTGACCACCAAAGGCGCCACGATTTATGCCCGCATACTGGTAAGAGCAGGCAGGAAGAATGCCGCCAGAAGGGCCATTCGTGATGCTTGGGTGAAGATGGAATTCGAAAAGACATCCCTTAAATCCTTTTTGGCTGAGTTCAAGGGATACTTAACTCAAACAGACCACCAGCGGCGTGCTGACCGTCTGCTAACACGAGAAAAAGTTGCCGCCGTGCAAGCCATGTTTCCTTGGTTGAACAAAAATCACCAGGCTTTAGCCAGCGCCCGAATTGCCTTGATCCAACAATCGGGAGATGTTGATACAAAACTGGGGCGAGTTCCAAAAGACTTAGCACAAGACCCCGGCCTCATATATGACCGCATCAAGTGGCATCGCCGCAAAGAACACAACGACGCCATGATAAAATTATTCCAGGAAGCCCGCCAACCAAAAGAGGATGAGGAGCTTTGGTGGCGTGAGCGGAATCTCCTGGTTAGACGCTTGATGGATGATCGCCGCTATGAGGATGCTTATCATCTAGTCAAAGAGCATGGTTTGTGCAGCGGCGAGAGTTTTGCGAATGGAGAGTGGTTAGCCGGATGGCTAGCCTTACGCATGTTAAAACGTCCGGGCATTGCTTTGACCCATTTTCAAAAATTATATCAAAATGTAAAAAGTCCCATAAGCTTGGCTCGGGCCTGCTACTGGGCAAGCCGCGCAGCAGCGGCCATGAAAAAAAAGGAAGAAGCCCAAACCTGGCTAGCAAAGGCCAAGACATATCCCGGAACATATTATGGGCAAATCGCTTTAAGGGGGAGTGTCGCAGGAGTGACACCCCCCTTACATTCAATCCGACCGAAAATTAAGACCAATTTACGTCAAAAGTTTGAGCAGAGGGAACTGGTTCAAGCCATTAAGTTACTTTGTGCTGTTGGAGCAAGCCATCTGATTGAACCATTTGGAGTCAAACTCGCTCAAAAATTGACAGACCCGGGAGAGCAAATCTTATTGATTGAAATCGCTGCAAAAGAGTGTGGCGCCTATTATGGAGTTCTGGCCGCCAAAAAGTTGCCTATGAAAAATGTGCCACTCATTAATGCCGCTTATCCGATTTTACCCCGCCACTATCACGCCGCCACACATCAAGCAAATCCGGCGTTGGTACATGCCATCATCCGCCAGGAAAGCCGATTTAAAGCAGATGCCATCAGCCCTGCAGGCGCGCAAGGACTCATGCAGCTCATGCCTAAAACCGCCCTTAGCACGGCTCAGAAAGCAAAAACACGCCTTGGGTCTTTAAGTGACCCCAATGTCAATGTTCCTCTAGGCTGCGCACATTTGCGGGAACTATTGGATAAGTATGAAGGATCCATGATTTTGGCTATAGCAGCCTACAATGCAGGCGCTACGCCCGTCGATGCGTGGATTCAAAAATACGGAGATCCCCGCGAACTTGGAGTTGACCTGATTGACTGGATAGAGACAATTCCTTATGCAGAAACACGCAACTATGTGCAACGGGTTTGGGAAAATTATGCGTATTATGCCCAACGACTGGGGAGTTAAGAAAATTGCAATCAAAGAGTGGAAACTTTATTCTTAACCGAGCAATTTTTTTTAATTAAGCCAGAACGCCAAAGGGTCGAACAGAAAATGGTCAAACTTATGTGATTTAGGCTATAATCACCACCAAACACTAACCTTACGGATATTGGTATAATGGGGGCGCTTGTGGTTGTTGATTGGGAGGGACGGCCTTATGCACCTTTGAGGGGCCCATCTTGGAGCATTCAGGAACCAGATCCTCAGCTTCACACATCAATCGGCACATCCCGCGGATAGAGCCATAGTTCGCACATAATTTTGCATTACAGGTTTTTATACAAAAACTGTCAATAAGGGCTTCACACTTGGGATTCTTAGCGCTATGACAAAGGTCTTCCAAATCCAGGGCAGGATACCGTGCAGGCCGTTCATCCGGAGCAACTTTGTCCGGCCCCCCACGAGCGATCATTTCTTTCACAGGCTTTGACACAGAAAACCCAATGGAAACCACTATGGCCCAAGCCATCACTGCCCCAAAAAGCATTTTGAATTTCATTTGCCACAGCCATCCGGAAAACTCTTTTTGTTTCTGCTTTAAGGATAGACTTTTAACCGTAAATTTTCCGTTACTGCTGCAAGGTATCAAGACGGATGCCGCGCTTGACATCCCCTCGCCCCCCTAGGGAGGGTAGTTTCTGATCTCCGATAAAAATATCGATGCCTCCAGCATTGCCGGTATTGAAAACAGAGCCAGGCTTATCCGGAACCACAAATTCTTCCCCACGCTGCAACACGCGCATGAAGAAAACGCGGCCTTCCCCATCCCGAATTTCAACCCAAGACGGCTCCCTAGCTTTCAAAATGATTCTTTTAGAGGGGGAAGCTATGTCTTTAATAGGCTTGTCCTTCTTTGCCGATTGAGCAGGTTTTTCTGCAACGGTTTCTTCCTTCAAACCCGAAGGTTTAGAGGGAATTGGAGAGACTATGGCTAAGGAGGGCTCAGAGGCTTGGTTAGACGCCTTTTCTTCCAACGTTAAACTTACTCTGGCATCTTCTTTTTGTTCCTGGGGTTGTAATATCTCAAGGGAAGGGGTTTCTATCGGATCTGAATGTGCAGAGGGTTTCAAGAAAAAATACCCCCCCACTGCAACTATTGTGATAAATACGGCTGAAAGAATAAGTACGGAGAAATTTGGCTCCTCTTCCGTGTGCATCGGTATGGGAACCTGGCTTCGCCTATAATTCGGTAAATTTGGCAACGTGCTGACCCGACGGATCAGCTCTTCCCCATCTAAATCCAACAGTCGCGCATAAGTTCGAATGAACCCTAACGTATAGACACGCCCGGGAAGGTCATGAAGGCGGCCTTCTTCCAAATCTGCTAAATATTGTTGCCGGATATGGATTTGAGCGGCGACTTGCCAGATCGTTAAATTTTTTTCTTTCCGAGCCACTGCAAGGAGCTGCCCGACTTCTCGAAAAACTTCTACAACTACTTCATCAGGCTGCTTGCTTGTCGGCTCTCTTGCTAAATTTCCAGATCCCACCATCGTTCGATGCGCTCCTGACGTACCTGTGACTTTCCTACCACTTAGAGCAAAATTTTCAGTTTCTTGCAATAAAATAAAAACCTATGGTGCGTCTTCCGGGCCAACAATCAAGGTGTTCCCATCAACGCCAACGATCTTAACAACAGCTCCTGCCGGCAAATCAGGCCCTTGAATGCGCCATTTTGAATCTGCAACTGTCACGTGAGCGCGCCCATTGACAATGGGAACATCCAACACAATCGTCTGTCCCACAAACTGTTGTCCCCGACGGTTAAGCGTTGGAACCACTCGCCCGTTGGCCTGAAACCGAATGATCTTGCGCCCCAAAACCGTTACCGAAAGCACAACAACCCCAAAAAGAAGCAACTGGGCCGTAACGGATAAGGGGAATAAAAAGGTTACACCCCCAAGAATAAGGGCGGCAATGCCGATCCATATGAAAAAGGCGCCAGGAATCATGACTTCTAAAGCAATCATGACCAAGCCCAGGACGACCCAGTGCCAGTACGCCAGCATCATAGGGACTCTCCCGCTGATGGGATGCCGGCCCTGGATTTTTTGCGTGAATTCAAGGGTTCGCTTCCTCCCCCTTTTTTATCGGAAAAAGCTTCCTTCGCGACTTCTGCGATGCCCGCTATAGAGCCGATTACACTTGAGACCTCCATGGGCATCAAAAGCAATTTCTGGTTGGGTGAATCTGCAAAAGCATGAAGAGCTTCCACATACTTCTGGGCAACGAAATAATTGATGGCCTGCACGGAACCTTTGTTGATGGCAACCGACACGTCTGTTGTGGCTTTTGCTTCCGCTTGGGCTAACCGTTCACGGGCTTCCGCATCCCGTTGTGCGGATTCGCGCCGTCCTTCCGCTTCCAGAATCATGGATTGCTTCACGCCCTCCCCTTTCAAGATGCGGGATTGACGGTCACCTTCCGCAGCAAGGATCGCTGCCTGACGTTCCCCTTCCGCCTCTAGAATCAGAGCCCGCTTGTCCCGCTCTGCCTTCATCTGACGTCCCATGGAATCAATCAAATCCCGCGGGGGCTTAATATCTTTTATTTCAATACGCGTCACCTTCGTTCCCCATGGTGAGGTCGCCTCATCCACAACAGCCAGCAACCGTGCATTAATAACTTCACGGTGAGAAAGAAG
>CAZXMD010000017.1:0-2927 GCA_964641635.1 uncultured Candidatus Finniella sp.
CTTATTTAGCTCATCTGCATCCCTGGTTCGCGCAGATGCCGGTTCTTTTATCGGTCTGCAACAGACAACCAATCTAACCTATAGAACTACCCAGGAGGTTAGGAATATCAACCTGCAAACAAGCCTGAAGGACGGTGAAAATACTTTTAGGGGAGCTTCTAACGTACAAAACGAAAAGATTCCTGAAACAATCAGAATCAACATAACTCTGGAAGGTGGCGTTACATCACAAAGCCGTAGCGCGGGTAATGCGCAGGATATTTTCTCCGGAATTTTAAAGGGTATTAGCGCTAATGCAGCTGAAGAAGGAGGAAGCCAGGGCGTTTCAACTCCCATTACTGTTTTTACTTTATCCACTCCCCTTATTGTTCTACCTTTTAATATCAGCAGCTTCTTCTTCAGCCCGGAAATCCTTTTTACTTTTACAAACTCGGCGGCAAATAAAAGCGGGAGCCTTCTCCTTACCCCCGAAACAACCAATGCTGTCAGCAGGTACTTTAGCGAGGTCGGCTTCCCTACATTTGCTAATTATATCTATACGGTGATCAGCCCCTTACCCTCCTCTACTCCTCAAGCCATAGATAAAGGGATTGTGATCACTCCCGATGGAGCATTAAAGGTTTCTGTGGCAAGTCTCAGTGTACCAGATGTGAACACGCAAGGTTTAATTCTGACCAATAGCGGTGATATCTATGCCAATGTCACAAGCCCTATTTCCGTTCTCCTCAATATTACGGGTGAAGGCAGCACAAATATCTTGCCCGTGCGCCTTAATGCCGGTCCGGGTGGACTGATAACCCAAGCCAATGGCGGTGGAAATGCCATGGTAGGGTTAATAGACCAGGCGACGAGAGAGTTCTCGAACACGGTTTTCAGGTCGGACAGTAATCACACTATCTATGGAAATGCTTTGGACATCCAGATATCCGGTACGGAAACCCACCTTATAGTCAACTATCTAAATCCCCAAAGATCGGGCTCGTTTAATGTTCCCAACGCCGAAAGCAATGCCGACTTCTATGCTTTTCCAAGCAATACTATTTATAGACACGTAGGTACGTCGGAAGAGACAGTCCCTTTAGAAGCTGCTTATGGCAACTTTAAAGAGGCCTCCATCAGCTTACCTTTACCTTTACCGATATCTTCTCCTGTTTATAATCTGCAATTTGGGGGTAACGTCCTGGATGTCTTCGGAACGAAGTACGGGAGTGGGGATACTTTAACCGTAAATTTTCCGGCAGGGGCGGCTTTCTCTCCTTCCCAGGCCCTTACGGTTACCATGGGAGGCAATACCTTAGCCGGATTTGGTATGAGTTTCGGAGATCTGAATACGTTAAGGCTCTATGCCGATTCGGGGCTTGACTGGTCTTTGGTTGGCCCTACAAATTTCATATTTAAGGGCAATATCCTTTATGTTGATAAAAATATCGGCAGCACCCTTTACCCCCATCTCCAGAACCTGGAAATGACAGGCGAATTTGTTAGCCCAGGTGAAACTTACCAGCCCGTCAGCTTTGAATTCCAGGATAGCGTTATTCATGGGAACTATGGCAATGATACTTTTTATGGGGATATCCAAAACTTAGGCGATAAAAACAATCCTCTTCTCTATAACGGCTTCATCACCGGCGTAACAGTCACAGATGCCAGCGGCCATGTAAAAATTACCGACCTTAACGGAAACACGATCACCTGGGGCAATAATACTTATACAGGTGGTGGACAGGATCCTGAGAAGCCTGACGAGGTCCCCCATGATCATTATAACTTTACCCTGCTTGGGAATCTTGATTTAGGACACGCCCCCATCATGCAAGGGCATGCCACGATCACTGATTTCAGCCCCTCCCAGGACAAGCTCACATTCCAGCTCACACCTGATGTCTTTAAATACCTGGATAGTTTGGGCGACCTGAGTAGTAATTACAATAAACAGGTTGACGCTGCTGAATTGACTGCAGCCACCACCTTTTCATCATCGACGAATGGAACTCTCATCAGCTTCCTTGGTGGGGGCTCCTTAAACCTCAAGGGCGTGTCTATTTCTGGCTTTTCTGCTATCCCTGATATTTCCATAGAGTTTAACCTTACCTATATCCCATTGGCCGCGATTACCCTTGATCCAGCCATCCTGCAGGTTTATGGGAAAGGACCGGGTAATTTCGCAGGCCCATATTATAACGAGCTTGACCGGTTCTTTGATAATTCCCTGTTTGCAACGTATACAATAACCGGTGACATCCCTGCAGGCGTAACGATCGATGAATTCGGAAGCATTAAGGTGACCACCCCGGACCCCGTATTCACAACCCTTACAATTACAGGTACCGACCAGGAGGGCGTGGAAGCCTCCAGCACCATGCGGTTCGCTTTCCTGAATGCGCCAATAACAACGGTAGATACAGATGGTACAGGAAAAGGGTTTGAAATTACTACCTCCAAGAGTAACATTCTTATCGGAAAGTCAGGCACAACCCTTATAGGCTATGGTTCAATACTTGATGGACCAGCAACCGCTGCCGCCCCCATTAAGGACCAATCCGAATCCTATGGGAGCAACCTTTTTGTGGCGACCGAGGGCGGATCAACGGCTTATGGCAACTTCGTAACAATCGGATTCAGCGCTTCCGGCACGGATGACCTTGTTCATAAGAACGGCCAAACCGCTGTCGGTTCAGGCAGTATTACAGGTAGTACCTACACTTTTAAAGCTAATGCTTTTGAGGTTGTGAATGGAACTGTCTATGGTACGGCAAAGGACTTTAATATTACCGTGGCAGGAGGCGATAACGCCAAAGTAGAATTCTCCAAGAAGTTTACCTCAGCCAATCTTGATGCCTCAGCACATTTCGACAATAACACCATTAATTTTGGTAGCCAAACAATATATGGCTGGGGGACATTTTACGGCCACCTGGACCAGCTGA
>CAZXMD010000017.1:2937-7764 GCA_964641635.1 uncultured Candidatus Finniella sp.
AGTTATTCCACAAGCGGGGATAAAGAGCAGGATGTAAAACCTACAGGAAGCATGGATGTCTCCGGCTATGTTCAAAACAATACATTTGATTTTGCCTCCACTTCTATGACCGTAACCGGAGACGCCTCAGATTCCACAAGCAACCTTTATGGTCATGTCAATAAACTAAATATAATAGTCAATCCCGAATTTCCAAGAGGGGCTACCGATTTCACCATTACGGCTACAGCTGATTTTAGTGGAAACAAATTTGTTTTCGGCAACACGCAATTAACAGGCGGTTCGGGTTCTACCAATTTCTTCGGCGATTTAACCTTCCTGGGTGACCGTTATAGCGCAACATCCTATTACAATGGCTTTTTGCAGGGTATTATTGTTACCACGGATCTTAATGGTAACCTGACCATCAAAGATACAAACAATAACATCATAACCTGGGGCAATGATACGTATACGGGGGGAGCAGGCAGCGACACCTATAATTTTACGCTTGTGAAGGACACAAACAGCTATGCAGTGATGCAAGGCTTTGACATCATCAAAAATTTTGATGCCTCCCAGGATAAAATCTATTTCAATATCGACGCCATCCTTTATGCCAAACTAGAAAGGGACGCAGCTACCCATGGTACAACGTTAATCAAGGAATTCGAATCACATGTCAAGGTGGGAACAGATGAGTTTGGTCATACTTACATCGACTTTACAGGAGGGCCAGATTCTATGGCTGGGGGGGATTCTTCTGCGAACGGGCAACTCTACTTTGCCGATAAAGACTTAGGTGTTACAACCTTACAAGAGCTCATTAACTCCGGGAACCTGATTATACAGCGGTCAGGTGCGGCTTATACACCACCGTCGATCATCACGGATGCGCCCTTTGACCCTGTTTTCATCAATGCTGATTACGAAAATGCTTTTGCAAGCTTCATCTCTAATAGCTCTCTTCTTCCTGATCTTACCTTTAGCGCTATTGGGTTGCCTCCGGGTATCACATTATTGCCCAATGGAACATTACGCCTGGACGTTGCGGGGCCTGTTGACGGCTTCGTAACCGTATCCGTGCAAGATGACCTAAGCGCTGTATCATTGCCCACTCTCCACATCTTTGCCCTCAATACCACCGAAGATGTTATCAAGAGTGAGGATATTCTGGTAAAAGGCAATAGCGATAAAGCGCAAGCTTTTTACACAAAAACCGCAGGCAACACCATTATTGGCGGGGGTGACGATCTCATTTTGAACGCTGCCACAACAGCTACCCTTTACGAATCAAACCTCATCTACGATATTAGCACAGAGGCCCATACCGCTATCGGCCACGTTGAAAACATCAGCTTTAATAAAGATGGGACTCTGGCGGGCGCAAGCTTAAGCAACAAGACAATAACTTTTAACTCAAACCTGTTTAATGTGGATGCCGGCGCAGGCGGGGGTATCTACGGTAACAACAAGACCCTTACCTTATCTGCCATGGGAAGTGCCAATGGAGACGGCGTCATGGACGCCTATATCGAGAAAAACATATTTACCTTCAATTCCAATAAAATCTACGGAAATGGCCTTGTATACGGTAATATGGAATCTTTGTCACTCACCATTGATGACCCCACAGGTATAACGGCAGGAACCGAGATTGGAAAAGGGGTTATCTCAGAAAATGGGTTTAAGTTTGAGGGGAATACCCTTATAGGGGGCAGCAGCCCTACGAGCCTGTATGCCGGTATTGGCGCCCTGACCATGGCCAATAATGAAACTTCATCCTTTACCCATGCAAGCGCCAGTGAAATCAAGAACAATACCATTACCTTTAAAGATAGCACCTTAACAGCCGGAACAGGTGATACGGATTTTTACGCAGATATTGCCGATTTATCGAATACGGCGTTTGTCAAAGGAGCAATTACTTATTCAACAAGTAGTGATGGTCACGTTATAACCACGGATGCACAAAGTAACAGCATTACCTGGGGCAACAATATCTTCGAAGGCAATTCAGGTATCGATACTTATACCTTTACCCTTTTTGCAACTGAAGCCGGTGACGCTGTCATGCAAGGAAACGCCATCATTAAGAATTTTGATGCTTCCCAGGGCCAGGATATGATTAACTTAAAATTAGCCCCTATCCTGTTTAGAAGGATAGATACGGACTATAATCGAAGTATTAGCGCAAATGAAGTAAAAGCTGCCTTTTTTTCCCAGGCAACACTTTCTCTTCTTGCTTTTGCGGCCGGATCAATTGCCTTTGAGAACCAGTCTGTAAGTGAAAGCAATTTCACGGCAGAGCTTGCCTATACCCCTGCCCCTATTACCTTAAAAGAACTCCTTCCAAACTCCGTCCTAGAACCCGTCATATTCATGGGTAATGGAGGCACTAACAATACTGATGCCATCTATGGAAATATCCTAGATACCTACTTTAATAATGTGGATATTGCAAATGTCGGCTCTACTTATACCGTTACCAGCGCTATTCCACAGCTTGCCCTGAATAGCTCACCCTTCGATGCGTGGGGAACAGCTACTGTCGCCCCTGATAGCGCGCCCTTTTTGCAGCAGGTAAAGGTGACCGCCAATGATGTTCATTTTTCTGAAAATGCCCCTGAGCTTACCCTGATGGTAGCCACCTTCAATGGCGCCCGCCCCACAGATCCTCTCACCGGAACTTTCTTAGGCAGCCCTAACCAATCCTCCCTCCTTGAAGGAAAAGCCGGTGGAGAAATAATGGTTGGAAACTCGCAGCTTGATTCGGGAGACAACCCTACCCTAACGACCTTTACCTATGCCCCAACCTCTTTAACATTATCCCAACCGCTGGAATATGGATCTACAGAGTTTGGCAAAAATATGCTCATTAATACAAACGAAAACAACACTGCCTATGGGGCCTTCCAAACCATTTCTTTTGATATCCTTACCGACGACGGAACCAACCATGTGCAACAATTAGATGTTGCTGACAATAATTATGGTTTCGGCAAGAATGCCTTCCTTGTAGATGGGGACATCTACGGCGTTGCCGATACATTCTCCTTAAATGTTAAAAATGTGATGGCAGACCAAAGCGTGGCTGACGGCGACTATTCTGCCAACTTTACCGGGAATACCCTTGATTTTGGCAATCAGACAATCTACGCCCTTGGTTCGGGGGATATTTATGGGGCCCTGAATGTTATGGACATTAACGTGGCGGGTGGCCAAAACATTGACGGATTCCCTGGTTTTATAGACGTAAACGCCGATATGGATGATAATACCTTTAACTTTGCAGCAAACCAGATTATTGTTCTGGGCAGCGCGCCTGTGAACATCTATACAGGCATCAATCTGCTAAGTATAGATATTACCCAAGGAACAGTTTCTCCACTATCAAACGTCAATGCAGGGGCAACTTTTACAAACAATAAATTCATTTTTGGGGATAGCATCGCCATTGCAGGAATCGGGGGAGCCAACTTCTATCCTGATATTAATGACCTCTCGGAAACATCATTCTGGAATACCCAACTCACCGCCCAATCTAACGGTCATATAGAAGTAACAGATCAAAGCGGCAATACAGTTGTTTGGGGCAATAATGCCATTTATCTTGATGCTGGCATTGATAATATTCATCTCAACTTACTCACATCCAGCACTGGAAGACCCATTATGCAGGGGAATCTTCTTATAGACAATTTTGATTCCACCAAGGATATTATAACCTTTAACCTGGCGCCCGATGTCTATGAAACGGTTGTCAGCATGGGCAAACCCCTGACAGGCGGGCTACTGGAAGATAGCTTTTCAGGCTTTATCTCGGTGAATACAGTAGGTAGCAATACCATCATCAGCTTTGGAACGGATTCCAATCGGGGCTCCATTACTCTTACAAATCCTGTTCAAACGACCATAACATCCCTGGCTGATCTCGGTGATTCCATTCATCTGGGAACAACGTTGGTAGGAACAGCAGGTGCAGATAACTTCACATTTAACGTACCCTCAACCCAAGATCATAGCCTTGCTTCTTTCAGGGAATTTAGCCAGGTAAAATATTTTGACGCCACAAACGACGTTTTACAGATCACTCTGCCAGTTGATGTTTATGCTAACTTCAGTCAATACGGGATGCTGAGTGGTCTAGCTCTAATAGCTGCCCTCGAAGCTGGTGCGGCAACATCTTTTGGCGGCATCCAGATCACGAAAACAGCCGCTCAATACTCTTCCTCAAACAATGTTGCCTTCGATTCGGTCCTTGAATTTGTCTATACGGATCCAACGACAGGCGACGCGATAACAACAGGGGCCATTACCCTCTATAATGTAGACCTTAATAGCGTGAGCGACCTGGGTAATTACCATCTACAGATTGGACAACAGGGTACATCCGCAACAGATACATTTTATCTTGTCGTTCCTGATAGCGCAGCCAATAATTTTGCTTCTTTCCAGAACTTCGGCTACATCTCCGGCTTTAATACATCAACCGTGCCTGACAACTTACAAATCCTGCTATCAACGGCGCTTTATAAGACTCTCAGTTCGGACGGATCAATTACAGGGATTATTACCGCCGACTCCCTTGCCGGCAACGCAGTGACAGGCGGCATTCAGGTTATCAACGATGGGACGGATACAACCCTTAATTTCGTCACAACCGACCCAGACACGAATATTTCCTCAACTTCCGGAGGTATTGTTCTGAAAGGAGTTGTCTTAAACAGTCTAGACGAACTTGGCTCACATCTTCAGCTTGGGGCACTGCAAACAGGGACAGCAGGCAATGATATATTCAGGTATATCATACCCGAAAATACCCAGAATGACTTTGGGTCTTTTACC
>CAZXMD010000017.1:7774-18233 GCA_964641635.1 uncultured Candidatus Finniella sp.
GAATATGGGGCCGCCGGAGAAGACTACATAAGGCAAACCCTATCAAAAGGTCTTTATGAAGCATACAGTTCAGACGGCACGTTAAATGGCATTGTTACAGCCGATAGCTTAACAGGCGTTATGCAGATTACCGGCGAGGGAACAAATACATCGCTTGATTTTATGACCAATGGTACGGAAACCGGGTCTATCTTACTTTATGATACAGATCTCACAAGCCTGACAGGCAAGCTTCAGGTGGGATACCTGGAGCAGGGAACATCAGGGGTTGACACCTTCTATCACACGGTCACCGGGACAACCTTTTCTTCTTTCCAGCAGTTTAATTATATTGATAGCTTTGACGTCGGAACAGACAAATTACAGCTCATACTGGCATCCGATCTTTATAATGCTTTACGCGCCTCTGACTCAACTGCATCAGTTAAGGCCGCTGACCTGACAGGGACCTCTACAACAGGCGGCGTTCAGCTTACCAACGACGGAACCAATACAACTCTTAACTTCATCACAACTGACCCGGGCACAAATGTTTCGACAACTTCAGGATCCATCACGCTCCATAATACCAATATTGAGAGCCTGACAAGTTTCGGCGATCTTCAGATAGGCGCTCTTTACCAGGGAAACAATGCACCGGGGGCGCCAGGAAAAGACAACTTTGATTTTCATGTCAATTCAATCGGCTCTTTCAATGAATTTAGCCACATCATTGATTTTGAAAACAGCGCCGGTAGGGACAGCATAGACCTGAATCTATCACAAAGTCTCTGGGATAGTTTGAAAGATGCTTACCAGGGAACAGGGAAAGACGATACGAAAGTTAATTATCAGGATTTGGAAACGGGTAAGGCTGGCATAGGAAAAATCACCGTAACAACAACCGATGCCCAGTTTTCATCTGACAATAACGTTGCGCACGACTCGATCATACAGTTTACCAGCTATGACGGCTCCCAGGTATATGGTTCCTTCACCCTCCACAATGTGTATCTGCAAAATGGCCTTGTAGATCTTGGCAGCAACCTTAATATTATTGCTCCCGCTCCCATCCCCCCAGCCTAAAACCTCTTGTATTGGCAAAACCCTATAAGCTACCAAAAATGCGGGACGTTGCAGGGTGCCAAAAATCAATCATGCTTTTTTCTAAAGTTTGAGGCTTGTTATTCCCAATCAATAACATATACTAAAAGTGGTATGTCTTATGAAAGACATGTAACAAATAGATGAAGAACAGGACTTCTAAAAGCTTCTTCAAAACATCTATCAACTTGAAAGGAAAGACTTTATGACCCTATCCGTCAAAAAATTATTGGTAACGGCTTCTTTTGTAACCCTGGGGTGCTCATATATGGGCCAAGGCATGGAGAAAGCGGAAGAACCATCAACATCCTGGTCACAACTAGCCCTAACAGCTGCGAAGATGCCCCTTCACTTTACCAGCAGTTTTTTTGAGCCTTTTATTGAAAGTGCGCCCCACCTTTGGAGTGCGCTGAAAGACCAAGCTGAGGAAGCCAACAAACAGGGCGTGGTATGGTATGCTTTAGATAAAAGCGCAAAGGCAGGGTTAGCTATCCTCAGTAGCCCTCTTGATGCTATTACCATGGCTGGAGCCGTGGCTTTAGGCTGGACCGATGTTGCCGACTATTCCCCGGTCGTGCCCCTTACAGTCAGCTTTGTCCAAAGCATAAAAAATAGCCAGACATTGTGCGCACTAGCCGGTTCAATTGATGCCCAAACATTCCTCGAGAAAGGAGCCAAGATTGCTGCCTATACAACGGCCGTATATATGGTGGCTTCAATGCCGGCTGCCGCAGCGGTTACGCTGGGGAACCAGTTTATCATCAACCAGAACACTCTCCCTTCTGGGACTTCCCTGTCTTCTCCCTCCTGCTCTGAAGATGGCTGCTTTGTCGCCTGGACAAACCCGGATGGCGTTCACGGGCGCTTCCTTGCCCTGGATACGACGCCCCTCAGCAATCAGTTCACGATGAACCAGACTGCTGTTCCCCAAGAACTACCTTCTGTTGTTAGTTTCACGGGAGGTAACGGGTTAGCTGTATGGCAAGCCGTTTCTAGTACTGATCATGATATCTTGGGCCGATCGTTCCTATCCGGCGGCACCGCCGTTAGTAACGAGATGACTGTAAACGAGGTTATAGCTAATAATCAGGCAATACCATCTCTTGCAAGGCTAGCTAATGGAAAGGCTTTTGCCGCCTGGACAAGTGGGGCTGCTAATAATGATATAAAAGGCCGTATCCTTTTTCCAAATGGAACGGCTGACGGCTCTGAGTTCCTGATGAACCAGGTTACAACCGGCAACCAGATCCGTTCGGCTGTTGCACAATTATCTAATGGTAATGTTATGGGAGCATGGGAAGATTACTCTGCCGGCATGGGACGTATCCGCCTGCGCGTATTCACGGAAATTGGAACAGCTGTCACCAACGAGCTTGCCGCTCATGGCACCCCAACCGTAAATCAACTATATCCCACCGTTGTTGGTTTAATGAATGCCAATGCGAATGGAAATGCCTTATTAGGCTGGGTGAATGGAGCGAATATTAACTTAGGGATATTCTCCGCGACCGGAACAGCCGTCGGCAATACAGTCCAGCTTAACCAAAATACAACCGTGGCTCAGCGGCAAGTCTCCTGTGCGGAGTATGTAAATGGAGACATATTATGTACTTGGGGGGGCAGCGTAGGAGGACTTGCCAATGGAAATGTCTTTGCCCGTTTCTTTTCATCAAGCTTAGCGCCACTCAGTGATGAGTTTCCTATACAAACAAGTAATTTAAATTCACAAGTTGCTCCTTGTTCTGTCTCTACGGCGAATGGTAATGGTTGGGTAATTTGGTATGGTGGCAGCGCGCTCAACGGGCGCGTTGTTCCTCAATTGTCAGGTGGCACTACAGGGTCTCCTACAACGTCGGGTAGCCCGACAACTTCCGGGAGCCCAACGACTTCGGGGAGCCCAACAACCCCAACGCCAACCAATGCACCGACTTCTGCCGGTGGTAGGCTTGAGTTTGGCATGCTCCAGCTTCCTTCCCAACTAATATACCATACTATGTATAGTGTGGTTCACGCTTCCGGTTGGCTTTTTGGAAAACTATTTGGATAACTTAATAAAGAATCCCTGCGCCTTGCAGCAGGGATTCTTTACCCCCAAAGAACTTGGGAGAATCATCAATACCAAGAAGATATCCTTCCCAATCACTACCCCCTTCCTGCTTTATTTTTATCTTCTTTTAGCAAAAATTTGCCTAAATTCCAATTTACGCAGCAGATCTTTTAAATTAAAAATTGGCATTTAATTAACTGTTAAGAATATCTATATTATTATAAAAAAGTATTTTAAATGCCAAATTAAAAGGAGACAGATAATGACCACTGTTTTAAAACGATTATCACTCAGCGTTTTGGGAATTTTAGTTAGTTTTGCTGTTAATGGGTCTCCAAGCCATGCGAGGACTAAGGATCCAATGGAGAAAGGAGGAGAGAGACAATGTATGCAGCAACAAGGTTGTTTAAATATGCCAAAAGGCAGCCCACAAAGAAAACAATGCAAGACGCATTGTAAGAAAGCCGTAGGACCAGGCGGGGCACGCAGATTCTAGAAAAAGAGTTGTTGATTCTTTTGTGATGAGAGAAGAAATTTGCGATCAAAGCATCGCAAATTTATCCCTGCAACTTCTTTTTCAGAAGCTCATTCACAACACCTGGATTGGCTTTTCCCTGCATCGCTTTCATAATTTGGCCAACAAAGTAGCCAAACAGTTGCTCTTTCCCGCTTTTGTACTCAGCAACTTTCGCTGCATCGCGCGCCAGAAGATCATCAATGGCCTTTTCAATAGCGCCGGTATCTGAGATTTGGCGCAAACCCAATTCATCCACCAAAACTGCCGGCGCCTTGCCACTTTCCCACATTTTGGCAAAGACATCTTTGGCAATTTTCCCGGAAATAGTGTCATCCAGGATAAGATCCACCAATTGCCCTAAGTGAGCCGCAGACAGAGTCATGGATTCAACGGTCTTGCTATCCCTATTCAAGGCGGCAAATACCTCCCCCATCAACCAGTTCGCAATCATTTTGGCAGCTTGGGCATGATCCTTTGCTTTAGACGCTGCCACGGCTTGTTCATAATAAGCAGCAATTTCCTGTTCACCCACAATGACGGATGCATCGTAAGGAGACAAACCAAAGTCAGCCATCAATCGTGCTTTCTTGGCATCGGGAAGCTCTGGCATGGTCGCCCGAACAGCCTCAATCCGCTCTTGGCTTAGCCGCAAAGGGGGCAAGTCCGGATCCGGAAAATAACGGTAATCATGGGCGTCTTCTTTACTGCGCATCGAACGCGTCTCTCCCTTGACGGGGTCAAAAAGGCGGGTTTCCTGAACAATTTCTCCTCCTTCTTCCAGAATCTCAAGCTGACGGTATATTTCATACTCAATAGCCTGGCCCACAAAGCGTACAGAATTGACATTCTTAATTTCTGCCCGCGTTCCAAACGGTGTGCCGGGACGATGAAGAGAAACGTTCGCATCAGCGCGCAAACTACCCTGCTCCATATTGCCGTCGCAAGTCCCAAGATACCGCAGGATTGTCCGCAGCTTTTTCATATAAGCCATGGCTTCCGCGGGAGAGCGAATTTCCGGCTCCGAGACAATTTCCATCAGGGCGATCCCTGAACGATTCAGGTCAATATAGGTTTTCTGGGGATGAAGGTCATGGATGCTTTTTCCGGCATCCTGCTCCATATGGATACGGGTAATATTGATGCGCTTCGTCTGCCCGTCTTCCAGGTCTATGTCCAGATGGCCGCCTGTAACAATAGGACGTGCAAATTGCGAGATCTGGTAACCAGACGGCAAGTCTGCATAAAAGTAATTCTTCCGATCAAAGGCAGAGACCTGATGCACCGTCCCCTGCAAACCCAAACCTGTTTTAATGGCTTGATCCACACAAGCATGGTTCAAAACGGGCAACAGACCTGGCATGCTCGCCCCAAAAAAACCGACCTGCGTATTGGGTTCGGCCCCAAAATCTGTTGAACAACCACAAAAAAGCTTTGAGCGTGATGTGACTTGCGCGTGAACTTCCAGACCGATCACGACCTCCCAAAGACCCGTTTTACCTTCAACTAAATTCTGTTTAGACATGTCCTTTACGCCCCCTTTCGAAGCCTATTGACCTGATTTTCAAACCCTGCTGCCTCCTCTAGAGCCAGGGACGCATTAAACAGCGTCTGTTCTGAAAATTTTGGCCCAATCAATTGCAAGCCAAGAGGCAATCCCGTTTTCGTTAGCCCTGTAGGAACGGAAATCCCCGGCAAGGCCGCCAGGTTCACCGTAACCGTAAAGATATCATTCAAATACATCGTGACAGGATCGGCAGGCCTTTCATCAATTCCAAAAGCCGCAGTTGGAGTTGTTGGCGTCAACAAGACGTCAACCTCTTTAAAAACCCGGTCAAAGTCTTGCGAAATTAATGTGCGGACTTTTTGAGCCCTCAAATAATACGCATCATAATACCCAGCAGATAAAACGTATGTCCCAATTAAAATGCGGCGCCTGACTTCAGACCCAAACCCCTCCCGGCGGGTGTTTTCATACATCTCATCTAAGGTAGATCCAGGAACCCGCAAACCATAGCGCAAACCATCATATTTGGCCAAATTAGACGATGCTTCCGCTGGCGCGATGACATAATAGGTCGGCAAAGCATAGGGCGTAGTTGGCAAAGATACATCCACAATGGTCGCTCCGGCCGCCGTTAACCAATCAATGCCTTGCTGAAGGAGAGCACTTATTTCTTCAGATAAGTTTTGACGGTACTCTTTTGGAACCCCAATCCGCAATTTCCGGATATCAGGAGTGATATTGCTCAAATAATCAGGAATATCAACGTTAAGGGATGTCGAGTCCCAGGGGTCATAACTTGCCATAACCTGGGTCATCAACGCCGCATCCCGAACAGTCCGCGTCACCGGACCTGCCTGGTCAAGAGAAGAAGCAAACGCAACCATCCCCCGGCGGGAACATAGCCCATAGGTTGGTTTAATCCCAACCAATCCACAAAAAGCAGCCGGTTGACGGATGGAACCGCCCGTATCAGAAGCTGTTGCCGCAAGGGCCATATGGGCCGCCACAGCAGCTACAGATCCCCCCGATGAGCCTCCGGGAACCAGATCTTTGGTGGGGGCGTCGCTGCGGCGCCATGGGTTGATGACGGCGCCATAGGCGCTATTGAGATTGGAAGACCCCATCGCAAACTCATCCATATTCACTTTACCCAGCATCACAGCCCCGGCATTCCAAAGATTTTGGGTCACCGTTGACTCATAAGGAGGGATAAAATTATCCAGAATTTTAGAGGCGGCCGTTGTACGGATGCCTTTCGTGCAATAGAGATCTTTAATGGCGACAGGAAGTCCTTCCAATGCCCCTGCTCTACCGGAAGCTAGGCGCTTATCGGACGCTTCCGCCTGTTCTAAAGCGAGTTCGGGTGTTTCTGTAATAAAGGCATTGAGGTTACGCTTTTCAACCATCGCAGCTAAATGGGCCTTTGTAAGGTCAACCGCGCTAAATTCTTTATTTAAGAGACCGTCACGCGCTTGTGTTAAAGATAGTTTTGTAAGAGATGTTGTCATGTTTTTTCTCCCCTACTCAACAACTTTAGGAACAGAAAACATGTTATGAGCCTTTTCAGGCGCATTGGCCAGGATGTCATCAACGTAATTGCCATCCGTCACTACATCTTCCCGTTCAGGCGAAGATTGGGGTTGGCAATCCGTATAGTTTTCAACACCCGTCACATCCACTTTTTCCAATTGGTCAATCCAATGGAAAATGCCCGATAGCTCTTTTTGTAAAGCAGGCAGCTCGTCCGTCTCAATACGAATTCGCGCCAAGGCTGCCACCTTTGCGACCTGTTCTTTTGTTAGCTCCATAATTTTTTCCCTCAATCCTTAAGCTCACACCATACAGGTGCATGATCCGATGCTTTTTCTTTAGCACGAGGGGCCCTATCAACGCCAGAGGCTTGAACAAGATCTACCGCCAAGGGAGAGAGGAGCAAATGATCAATTCGTAAGCCATTATCCCGTTGCCAGGCGCCGCTGCGATAGTCCCACCAACTAAACGGGCCCGGCCCCTTATGGTGGAGACGCAATGCATCATAATACCCAAGGTGGAGCAAAGACTGAAAGTGTTGCCGCTCTGCAGGGGAGCATAATATCTCTCCCTGCCATAGCTCCGCTTGACTAACATCCCTATCTTCCGGAGCAATATTATAATCTCCCCCAATGACACAGGATTCCTCATAGAGGAGGATAGAGGATAAATGGTTGCGTAATTCCTCTAAAAATTTCATTTTGTAATGATATTTCTCACTCCCGACGGCTTGGCCATTTGGCACATAGACAGAAGCAACCCGGGTAGTTCCCACAACCGCTTCAATATAACGACTATTGTCATCTTCAGAAAAAGTTGGCAACCCTCGGGTCACATCTTCAATGGGTTTCTTGGCCAAAATTGCCACGCCATTGTAGGTTTTTTGACCGGCCAGGGCGATATTATAACCCAGGTCTTCAACCGGGCCACGTGGAAAATCTTTGTCTTCACACTTAGTTTCTTGCAACAAAACGATATCCGGCTGAACTTCGCTTAACCATTCCACAATGTTTTCAAGCCGGGCGCGAATGGAGTTAACATTCCACGTTACAATTTTCATGGCTTCTCCTTAAAAATTATCAAGTCCAAATGCCTAAACCACTCGCCGTGCGGTAAAGGCCGTATTAAGCGTCCCATCATCCAGGTAATCTAACTCTCCCCCAATGGGAACCCCATGGGCAAGGGTAGATAAAGAGACCCCGAGAGGTTGGAGGCGGTCTATCAGGTAATGGATGGTTGTTTGACCATCAATCGTAGCATTCAAGGCCAATACAACTTCTTTCACGCCAGCCTTTTGAATGCGCTCTACCAATGAGTCTATGGTCAGTTGATTCGGCCCCATGCCATCAATGGCGGAAAGCACGCCACCCAAAACATGGTACCGCCCCCGAAAGACACTCGCCCGTTCCAAAGCCCAGAGATCGGCCACATCTTGCACCACGCATAAAAGAGCTCCGTCCCGGCGGGGATCTGTGCACAAGGTACACGGATCTTGGGTGTCTAATCCATAGCATGTTTGGCAAATTTTGATGGTGGCTTCCGCTGTTTGCAAAGCTTCAATTAAGGGACGCATGACCTGTTCGCGTTTTTTCAGCAAATGCAAAGCCAGCCGCCGTCCAGAGCGTGGCCCCAAGCCTGGCAACTTCCCTAAATACTGGATAAGCCTTTGGATCTCTGAACCGCTCATATTTGCCTCTTTTAGATGGATAGATTCGCTAGGATTGGAGTTTAATCAGAATAACAAAGAAAATCATCTAAAAAACATTTACAAAAATTCAAAAGCAAAGCCTCCTACACCATTAAAGTGAGGAGGCTTTCTATTAATGTTTCCTGAAACAGAGCTTTGCAAGCTACCGTAATAAATTTAATTACGAAACAACGACAACTCCTGGCAGGTGATTATTTAGGTCTGTGAAGTCGTGGATAGCCTGACTTCCTAAACCTGATAAGGTAATACTCCCTCCCCCGGTAAACTGGATCAATAAATCACCATTTCCTGCACCAACATCAGAAAATACAGTCTGCGCGTTCAGATCCGCAATATCAGGGCCGTTTCCGCCTCCAACAATGTCTAAAACATTATGGAACTGAAGCTTGTCACCAAGTACCAAGTCTGTGACGGTATCATTGCCTTGCATCTGCATATTGCCAGAATTATCTATAAGGGAAAACACAAACGTATCATTGCCCATGCCGCCAGTTAATAAATCATTACCGGCACTACCTATTATGACATTATCCCCTAAACCGCCTCCTATTGCATCATTAAATAACGTTCCAGTGAGCGTGCCCAAATTGGTTGTCGTTATTTGAAATGTGCCTGAAGTTGTATCACCGTCCCCATCTATTGCAGTATATCCAAAGTTCAATATTTTGGGTTGACTATCATCTTGAGTGAATGCTGTAAATGAATTTATGCGCACAGAGGTGTCTGTTGGTCCGGCTGCCAGATCTATATAATCCAAGTACCCACCAACAGGGGCTTTTACCATAAATGTACCCGATACAAGGTCAGTTGATGTGACTTGTTGCGGTCCACTATTTGTCCCATCTACATAATATGCGGTGTATGTCAAAGTTTCACCACCATCAAGACCAACAACCCCAATTTTTGCAATATAGGTAAGGTTTGGCTGGCTTCCCCCCACAGAACTTGCGTGCTCATCATCAAATTCAAATCTCAGAGTCTCTGCATCTTTACTCTGGAATAAATTGTTACCTACACCCATACCTTGGGTACTAGGGTTAACAAGCCCGCTACCCGTTATTTTTACAGCCCAGTCCGCTGCATTTTCTACGGATCCAAACTGACCGTTTGTATAAAAATAGTATGCAGGTTGAGGCCCACCGGCTCCGACGCTTGATTGCAAATCGGTGGTAAGAATAGATAAATCCAAGGGTGCTACTTGATGAAATATATAACTTCCATCCGCATTTCCCGTCAGGGTAAAGACAACGTCAGAGCCTGCACTCGCCGTAATTGTCGAACCGTCTAAGGAAGACGCATAAGTCAACCCCACCCCTCCAGAAGATAAACCATCCGGCATTGCTCCAACACTTAAAACAATATGAGCCCCATCCGTATCTGCACCCATATCCACCAATGTTCCATGAATGACCGTATTAGATGAATTCTGAGCAATACCATCGGTGACATTGGCGACAGGAACATCATCCACAATGCTAACCGATATCGTGCTGGTTGTTGTTTGACCGTCAGTATCGTCAACTCGGTAAGTAAAGTTTTCCTTAACTTCAATATTCGCCCCATTATCTGCCTGAGCGCCAATAACTGGGCTTGTAAGGGTATATAAATATGTACCATCTGCAAAAAGTTTTATGGTTCCATAAGTCCCAACCATCGTTGTAAACCCTGGGCCAGAAACTCCCCCCACTAACGAGAATGTAACATTTCCTGAACCTCCCGTGACTGATGACACCAGGCTGTTAGCCATATTATCCGTTTCCCCAGTAGACGTAGGATTCGTCCCAGTTTGAGTTCCAGGAGCCAGGTCAGCGCCATCTTGGAACAAGTCTAGAGATGCTTCATAAACCAGGATATCATTATCTGGTGTAGCAATGAGTGTCTCGTTTACCCCATTAATCGTAATGCTTTGTAACGCACTGCTCGTCAGGCTGCCATCCGAGTTCGTGTAGTTCGCATTAATAACCAAGCTTTCCCCGCTATCCAGAGCATCGAACAGATGATCCGGATCCGACAGGGTTTCCGTTCCATCCGCCGCAACCGTTATGACCGCTGTCTTTCCGTCCATTTCCA
>CAZXMD010000018.1:0-17996 GCA_964641635.1 uncultured Candidatus Finniella sp.
GCTGACCCTTTCTTATGGCTTATGTAAAACAGACGAAGAAAAACAATATCTGATGAGCGTGACGAAGATCCATGACTTTCCAGAAAAAAAAGAGAAATTTTTCCGGTTCCTTAAGCACCAATTGAAAAGCAATCCAAACTGGCTCCTCATTTACGATAATGTGGAAAATATAATCGACATCCAGAAATATTTTCCTGTCGACGCCAATGGTTGGGGAGAAGTCAGAGTCATTATTACGGCCCAGTATAACCATATCCAGAACAATGTTTATATTAAAGACGTTGTCTGGGTAGGAGAGCTATCCGATGAGGAAAAACTTTCCTTATTCACAAAGGTCATGAATCACGGAGATAAAAAAGGGTTTCAAAATCTACACATACTAAGAGGATTTTTAGAAAAACTTCCTCCTTTTCCTTTGGATGTGTCTACGGCGGCCTATTATATGAAGGCGACAGATACCAATCCTGAACAGTATCTGCATTATTTAGCGAACTATAACGAGGATTTTTCCGAAATCCAGAAAAATATTTTTTCAGAATCAACCGGCTGCCAAAAAACCCGCTACCATATCGTTACCTTGGCATTAGAAAAGCTGGCTGCAGCGGATAAGAATTTTGGTGACCTCCTTCTATTGATTAGCTTTTTGGATTCCAAGGATATTCCAAGGTTTCTACTGGAGCGCTATAAAGGCAAACTTGCTGTTGATCATTTCGTTTACGCCTTAAAAAAATACTCGTTAATGAGCACGGACAACCTGAAGGACTCTTCTGTTGGCCAATCCTTTTCCGTGCACCAGAGCATCCAGGAAGTGGGGCGGATCCATTTGCTCAAGAAATTCCAGGTGGGGGAAGGCCAAAAAGCTCTAGAGGCCATGGCAAATGTTCTGGAGGATTGCATGGAAGATAGCATCAATAAAGAAGATTATTTTAATGCCTTTCTCTTGCTAAGCCACATAAATGCTTTTTTAAATCATAGCCCTCTCTTTAATGATGGGATCAAACGGTCTTTGACCTGTCAATTGGGGGGCCTTTACCTATATTTGGGTAATTATACCCGCGCCCAAGAAATCCTTGAGAAAAACCTGAGCTACTTAAATAAAGACCCGGAAAAGAATTATTTACAGATAACCAAAAACTTAATCTATTTAGGGAACGCCTACAGACATTTAGGGCAATTGGAAAAATCCAGGGCTGTGTTTGAGCAGGCCGTTGCTCTCTCAAAGCGATACCTGCCCCGTAATCATAAAATTATGGCTGAGGTTTTAATTTACCTCGGAAAAATTCATGGAAAATTAGGAAATTATGAAAAGGCCAAATATCTTTTGGAGGAGGGCGTTAACCTTTATCATACTCATCTTCCTGAAAACTATTCCGGGATTGCCCGTGCGGCCACTTATTTAGGGAGCGTCTACCAAAGCTTAGGCATTCTTGAGCAGGCGGAGTCTTCCTTAAATCAGGCCCTTGCTATTTATCAAACGAAATTTCCCGAGAACTATGCCGGTATTGGTTGGGTTCTGACTTACCTGGGCAGTGTCTATAGAGACTTGGGAAACCTTGACGAAGCAAGGGGCACGTTGCAAGAGAGCCTCGCAATGTACAGGAAATGCCTTCCCGAAAACCATATGAGAATTTCCTGGGCTTTTGAAAAATTAGGGCTCGTTCATAGAGATTTGAAAAATTATGCAGAATCAAGAAAATGCTTTGAGATAGCACTGTCAAATTATAAACAAAAGTATAGCGATAATAGTATGAGAACAGACAGAGTGTTGAGAAATATAAAAGAAACTATTGAATTAGAGCGATCGGGAAAAACCGGAGAAGGGCAACTTAAGAAAATAGAGGGCCAATAGTGTTTTTAAATATTGCAACGTATTTCTTAATAATTCTGTTGAATTCTGGGCTGCCTGTTTTTTGTATGGATACCTTGGGTTCTCAAGAACCGGCGTTGCAATCCATATACAACAGATATGACCAAATATCCCGTCTCCATATAAAAGTTCCAAAAAATTTATGTGAATTATATGAATTTCATCAGACTCATATACTTGATGATTATAAAGGATATTATGCAAGCAAAGAACATAACAATGAAGAAATATCCAGCTTCTGTTATTTGCATTTGTTGTGCACCAACGACTTTCAAGGGTGTGACGAAGGATATGAAGAGGTTTACGATGAAGAGCTATTCGCAACAATTAAACATGCAAATGACCAAAGCCTTAACGGCGGCTTTAATATTACCGGACATTTAAATCCTGGCCATTCGGGGGCGGAAAACTACATTCTCCAGGGAAAAAACCCAAAAATTGCAAAGATAATCAAATCTCAATCATCGGAAGGCCTTAAGTTAGGATTTTTAGAGTTATCAAACTCCCTTATAGCCTTAAGCCTCAACCTGGATCCCTCAAATATCAAGATGGCCCGTATTTTTTCAGCCGGGTATTCTTTTTTTCCGGGTTCTGGAGAATATATATTTTGCATGCTGTTAGAAAAGGCTTCTGGGGAAAGTATTAAAGATCTCCTGCATGATAAATTTATCGATAATCCGGGTTCGTTTGATAGGGTATTAAATAACACGGCCCAATACTTGGCATATTTTCATGTGAATTTTTATAAGGGTTTTAGGGCAAATAAAATTCATACCGAGGTAAAAAATGCAGAGATCAAAGACAGAGAAAATTTCTGTTACCGCAGAGTAAACGTTTTACGGCAAGATATGGCGTTTAGTACGAATGAGGAGGTTTTTTTCAACTATAAAAATGCCCTAAAAGACATTGAAGGTATATTTGACCAACGTATTCAGGCATCGGCACTAATCCCACTCGAGCAGCATTTAGAATATTATCTCAATAAATACAAAGCGTGGGACATTGCAATGGAAGATAGGGTAATAACCCATGGTGACATGCATGTTGGTAATTTGTGCTACAAAGAGGAAGGTGAGGGCTCCCCTCTTCATCGCTTAACAATGATTGATTTTTCTAGCATTAAAAGATCTTATGGGGCCATTGGCGATCCTGCGCAAGACGTGGGCAAATTTTTAGGGAGCATATGGAAAGAAGTTGCCCTATGCTTGGCCCAAAAATATGGCGATAAAAAGAGTATGGAAACTTGGTACAGCATACTATGCAGGTGGCAAGAAGTTTTCCTGGGAGCTTATATAGAAGCTTACGCTCTGGCGAAAAAGGAACCAATGACTCATGCTTGTGCGCCTGTTAGAAACCGGGAACCTGGTGAACCCCTTAATCTTGATATAATGGCTAACTTTAAAGAAAGGGTTTATTTTTATAAATTATGCCTTTACGCGCAATTTTTTAGTGATACGCGACCAGAAGTCGAACCAACAGGATTCCTAAAAGCAAGAAGGTTACTATTTTATTTTTTCTTGCAAGAATCTGGGCTGTTAGATCAGGTTATGGGCGCGCATTCGGGTAATGCGGATATGGGGTTAAAAATCAACGGGAGGCCATCATCATTGCAAAAAGAGCCAAGCAATCAAATATTTATAAGAAATGATTCAGTTCATCTAAACCCCTTGGCTGACGTATCCAATCTTATTTTCGTCCAGATTTGCAGGGAGCCCGGCAATGGACACACGGAAAAGAAAGTAATATATAAGGGCCCATATTCTAGCTTAATCCAGCCGCCTATTCCGGCTCAATCCGGGTGGTGCCCGACCTGGAACTCTTTTTGTTCTGATTTAATCCAGAATCCGTTCTTGCCTAACCTAGGCAGTAGCGCCAGCCTCAGTGAATGATTCCAAAGATAGGGCGATATAGCCAATTCTCCACCTGTAATGACCCGATTGAAAAGGCACAAAGGTCTCCCAGGGAGCAGCATGGCAAGAAGAATCAAGAACCCTGCACCAAAGGAACCGTACAGGTAATGGTGGTGCCTTTTCCTTGAGTGGAATCAATATGAATTTCTCCTCCATGGAGTTCAATCAGGCTTTTGACAAGAGAAAGCCCTAGACCTGCCCCAATAGGCTTTGATTTGTTATAATTCGGACCCCGTTCAAATATCTTGAATATCCGGGCGCGGTCTTCCGTGCTAATACCCACGCCTGTATCGTGGACGGACAGGCAAAGCTCTTGCCCTTCTTCCCGCTCCTTGGTGTAGGCTTTAAGTTCTATACGGCCTCCGGATGGGGTGTATTTGATAGCGTTGCTCAACAGGTTAAACACCGCTTGCTTTAAGCGTCGCTCATCTCCTACAAATGTTTCAATTTTGGACTCATTTTTATGGAAAATCTCAAGTCCCTGGTCATGGGAACGGTTGTAAACCAACCCAATTACACTCGATAACAATGTATCTAAATGAACCGGTTGTTGGGTCAAAGTCATTTGCCCTGCCTCAATACTAGCCAAATCCAGAATGTCATTAATGAGCGCTAACAAGCGCTGCGCTGAATCCACAATCCCTCGGCAGTAATCCAGCTGTCGTTCATTCAGGTTCCCAAAATATTGATTGATGAGAATTTCAGAAAATCCTATGGCCGTGTTCAATGGCGCCCGCAGTTCGTAAGACACATGAGATAAGAAGTCTGATTTTATCCGGTCCGCCTGCTCTAGGGCCTGGTTACGCTCTTGCAAAGCTTGTTCAAACCGCCAGCGGTCGGAAATATCGATAAAGCTCAGCAAATGAGAGCCATCAGGCAAGGGAACATAAGCATATTGGATCATGGACATGTCCGCACGGCTGAAGCGTCCCGTTTTTGGAACCCGTTGGCTGATAATGGTCAATAAACGCGCCTGGAAATTTTTCCATTCTTCTGCTGTTGCAAAAGAAGGGCCAATTAAATCAAGTAATTCCGTTGCATGGCGTCCCGCTGTAATCTCTGCCATATCCACTTGCCAGATGCGGGCCGCAGCCGGATTGCTCAAACGCAACCGACTATCGCTTCCTAAAACAATAATCCCTTCATATAAATGGTCGAGGGTTTCTTTTTGAACAGCAATCAGGGTGTTATAACGACGCTCCAGAGCCAACTTGTCTGTTACGTCATCATACATAAACAACAAACCTCCGAGAGGATGAGGCGCTATAAGGAGGCGTAAAATCTGGTCATCGGGTTGGTGAATGAGTTCCTGAACGGGTTGTAAAAGGGTTTTAAACAGTTGCAATCGGCCCCGTTTGAAGGCTTGAAAGTCAGGATATTCTGGCAACTTGCGCCGTTCCCGCATGTCTTGTAATACATCGGCAAAAGAGGGTTTGCTATGAAGCCAGGTCTCTTCAAAGTCAAACAACTTTGTAAAAGCATTGTTAAAGAATTCAAGGCGCGTATCTGCCCCGAAAACGGATATGGGGGTAGAGAGCTGATGCAGAACTTCTTGGTGGGCCTGAATGTGTTTGCCCAAATCAGAAGCCATCTCCTCACCATCTGTTAAATCAAGCGCATAGCCGACCGTCGCTCCATTCTCATGGGCAACTTCGGTCATTTCAATCAAGCGGCGGAAACCATCCATAACGATGTGTCCCCGCTGGCTCTGGCTCTGACCGCTCTTGCGCACCTTTATGGCCAAATGGTGCGGGCTGGTGCTGCGGGACTTTTCAATAAGTTCTTTATGGTTCATTGCCACTTGTAAAGGCGTACTTTCCACCGCTCCCGCATAGGCCTGGTTGCAGAATATTACCTGGTTTTCAACATTGCGGCACCACAATGCAACGGGAACAACATCGACCATCGCCTGAAGCATTTCATGTTCAGTTCTTAAAGACTTTAATTCCGCTGTTAGCCGTTGTGTTTCATAAGACTTGGCCGTGATGTCTAAAACAGATAAGACCATCAACCTCTGTTGCCCTTGAATAACGCGCATACCTTCCACTTGAACGAGCGTTTTTTGGTTCAGAAGCGCAAGTTGAAGGGTGAAATTTTCACCCGTTTGGTGGGTATTTTGAATAGCCTGGTCAAGGAGAAAAGCGGATGGATAATCAAATTGGTTTGTGACATCCACAATCTCAATGGGATGGTCAAGATTAAGGCTCAGCAAGCTTGCAAAAGACTTCGAGCAGTGGACATGGGAACCTGTTTCCCGCCACCAGCATCGGGCCTCAGGAATGACATCCAGAACCTTAACGAGATCATCGCGCTCTTGTGAAATTAAGAGATGTTGGTCATAAAGACGGTGCATGTAGGTGATGACTGGCAGACCAATAATTCCGATGATGCCGAGAACAAGACCAAGAAGCTCAAACCAGTTAAGTATAGGAGTCGTTGTAACAATCCAGTCTAACACAAATACGACCCGCCTTTTGGTTGAATGAGCCAACTTTTAAGAAATTTTAGCAGGTATTTTCCGAGTTCGCAAAATGCAAAAAGAATAAAGCGTAATGGGAACCTTAAAATCTTTAAGGTTGTTCACTCTTTAGTCTTCATATTCCCTATTTTCTTTTCAAAGCATTTTTCCCATGAAGGCTGCTACATCACCCATACGGTTCGCAAAGCCCCACTCGTTATCATACCAGGACAAAATTCGGCAGAATTTTTCCCCGACAACCTGGGTTTGGGCAACATCAAAAATAGAACTGGCCGGATGGTGATTAAAGTCAACAGACACAAGAGGTTCGGTAACCACATCTAAAACGCCTTTGAGCCTGCCTTTGGCGGCTTCAGTCATAAGTTTGTTAATTTCCTCTGCTGTCGTTGCGCGCTTGGCCGTAAACGTAAAGTCAATGAGGGATACATTGGGTGATGGCACCCGGATGGCGCAACCATCCAGCTTTCCTTGAAGATCTGGCAACACAAGCCCCAAAGCTTTGGCAGCGCCTGTAGAGGTGGGAATCATAGACATGGCCGCTGCGCGTGCGCGGTGCAAATCCTTATGAAGGGTATCGACCAACCGTTGATCCCCTGTATAAGAATGGATAGTGGTCATATAACCGGCTTCAATGCCAACACCCTGGTGAAGGACATCAGCCACCGGCGCGAGGCAGTTGGTCGTGCAGGATCCGTTTGAAATGACCGTATGGTCAGCCGTAATTTGAGAATGGTTTACTCCATAAACAACCGTGATATCTGCGCCTGTTGCAGGTGCGGATATAAGCACACGTTTGGCGCCGGCGGTTATGTGCTTTCCAGCGGCTTGTCGATCTGTAAAGTGGCCTGAACATTCCATAACAATGTCTACGCCCAAAGTTCCCCAGGGGAGTTTTTCCGGATTCGGCTCTGCAAATACTTTTATAGGGCCAAAACCCACATCTAAAGCATCAGGGGTCGTTGTCACCGTCCCTGGGAATCGGCCATGGACAGAGTCATATTTCAGCATGTGTGCATTATCATGGATAGATCCCAGATCATTGATGGCAAGGACATGAATATCTTTGCGGCCACTTTCGACAAGGGCCCGTAATACCATTCTTCCGATACGTCCAAACCCGTTTATTGCAACTTTAACCGCCATCTCAATCCCTCTTTTCTTAAATATATCGCTTACCCCATGAATACGGATTATACCCGGCTATCCGTTTTGTGCAAGCCCCTCATAAATCATCTGCAAGAAACCTATAAAAGGGGTTTGTAAAAATTGCCCTCTCATAATACGCTTACAATAGAGTTAATTATAATGATCTGATCTTGGGAATTTATCGATGCTATGCTTAGAAGCGGTATTTGCCAAAACGAAAGTCTTTATTAACAATACACGAGAAATAATTTCAAAGGTTCATTCTGCCGTTTCCTGTTATTTTAATCCGACCTTATTATTTACAAAAAAAATCTATATATTTTTGACCATGACTGTGTCTAAGGTATGCGATTTTATGTCTTTTATTGTGCGGACAACAGCAGAAGTCACTATGTTGATGGCGGCTAAGGCGCATACCCTATATCAACATATCCATCGCAAAATTTATGTATGGAAAACTCTTTCAGCCCGCCATAAATGGTATAAAGGTAAGAAAGGAAATCTGTATAACCCGAAACTGAATGCAACCATAACCCCTACATGGGTATGTACCTGGAATTTATCACGTTTTGATGATCACTATGATGGGTTGGATTCCAAGGAAAGTGCACAGGACATCGCCTTTAAGATATGGATGAAAAAACGCCTTCTCCAAAAACGGCTGCAGTCTCATACCCTTGAAAAGAGAATTCCCATCAACCTGACAGAAAAAATCCTTTCAAGTCCAAAAATTCTTCCCAATAAAATACAATTACGTGAGGCAACTCTTGACGACGTTCAGCAGCTTATTATCTTGATGGAGAAGAACGGGCATCGACAACCCGAGGAAGACATAAAATCACAAATCACAACGTATTTGGATGAATCACGCCATCATATTTTGATCGCCATAAAAGGAAGAAAGATTGTTGGGTTCATTGCCTTTGTTATTTATGACCTGTTCGTTTCACAAGGAAAAAGATGCCGTATTGAGGGGCTGGTTGTTGATGCAAATCAGCCAGACCTTGGGGTTAAGCGAAGATTGATACAAGCTGCAGAAGCTTCTGCCCGGGAACATAATGGTAAAGTCATCGACCTTATCGATGGTTTTTGCCGGACCAAGGATGGCAGCCACGATTTTTACAAATTTTTAGGTTACAATAGCGGCGGCGCTACGGCAAAAGTGTATTTGAGGAAAGAGCTATAGCTTCCCCCTTTAAAACCGGGATCATTCCTGCTATTTGTGGAGTGATTTTATACCACCTCGCTTCATAAAAGCCAAGCTTAAGAAAAAGAACACGCAAAATGCCAATAGCCAGGAGGATGACTCAATTTGGTTAATAACCTGGCCGTAAAGGACACGAATGGCGTAAAGGGTGCTCAAACAGAATACGTCCAGAACAGCTTGTGTTTTAAGGGAAAAGGAATAAAGAAACGTCAAGCCAATATAGCTGCAGAGGACCCACAACCCGGCTGGCAACCACACATAAGACAGAATAAGCGTTAAGGCCAACAATATGAGGCTCAGCCAGATACCTTCATCAATCGTCAGATCCCCTTTTGCAAAAGGACGGTTCTTTTTTTCAGGGTGATGACGGTCATCCTCCACATCAACCATATCATTGATAATGTAAATCGCGGACGCCGCCAGTGAAAAACAGATAAACCCAAAAATTGCCGTCATGACCGTCGCCCATGACAGGTTGTGGCTTGTCAGTAAGGGCAGAAAAATGAGGGCATTTTTTGACCATTGATGGGGACGGATGGCTTTTAGGAAAGGTTTGAAAATACCGGGACGCTTAATCCGTTGATGCCGTTCGGGGTAGGGCAACTTCCCAACAATATAAGGGGTTTGAGCTTCTTTAAAAATAGCCAGATCCGCTCGGCTATCTCCCACATAGTCAAAAGGACGCCCTTTTGCAAAATCCTGCATCAAGACGACCTTTTTCTTTCCTTTGCAATTGTATGTATCCGTTGTGGCCAGAACAGCATCAAAAACCCCAAGGAATTTGGCAATTTTATGGGCGATTTTCTCATGGCTGGCTGTTGCTAAAACGACAGGCCGCCCTTCTTTCCTGGCTTGATGAATGAGGGCTAGGACTTGCGCATTATAGGGGAGCGTTTTAGGGTCGATATCAATTTTATCCGTAATAGCGGCCTTGACCCGTTCTGGCCGGAATCGTCCTTTGAAAAGTATTTTCAACGTCCCCCAGGGGGATAGGGCAAAAGAGCGGATGAGTTGTTCGCGCAAAATATCCGTGCTGATTAAGGACTCATCCAGATCAACAAAAAGGATTGGTTTCATGGGAATCAAACGCCTGTCAATTTTGTTTGAACCGCCTTTACAATCGCTTCAGCTGTCATGCCAAAATGCGGATAAAGGTCTTCAGATGGCGCAGAAGCCCCAAAGCTTTTCATGCCAATGATGATACCATCTATACCAACGTATTTTTCCCATCCAGTCGGACCTGCAGCTTCAATAGCTACGCGTAAGGCTGCCTGGCCGAGTACGCTCGTTCGATATATTTCTGGTTGTTGATCAAATAGCCGCCAGCAAGGAAGGGAAATAACCGCAGCATGAATCCCATCTTCTGTTAGTTGTTCCTGTGCCTTTAAGGCAATGTGAACTTCTGAACCTGTTGCAATCAGCGTCACTTGGCGGGCCCCCTGACTTTCCCGCAGCACATATCCTCCCCGTGCACATAAGTTTGTCGAAGCCTTTTCCAAACGAATTGTTGGCAAGGCTTGACGGGTTAAAGCCAGGATTGAAGGCGTATCACGATGCTCCAAAGCCAAAGCCCAGCATTCCGCCGTTTCAATTCCGTCGGCGGGGCGAAAGACATTCAGATTTGGAATCGCACGTAAAGCTGCGAGCTGTTCAATGGGTTGGTGAGTGGGGCCATCTTCCCCTAAGCCAATGGAATCGTGTGTTAAAACATAGATGGCTTGACGCTTCATCAAGGCTGACAGGCGTAATGCCGGGCGCATGTAGTCGCTGAAAATTAAGAATGTTCCCCCATAGGGTGTGAGAAGATTGGATAGACTCAACCCATTCATGATTGCGGCCATCCCATGCTCCCGGACTCCATAGCGGATGTAGGAACCTTCAAAATCTGTTGCTGTGATGTCTTTTTGAGAGTGAGCCTTCGTGTTGTTGGACCCCGTTAAATCTGCTGAGCCTCCCACCAGTTCCGGCACGACAGCCGTCAAAACATCGAGAACCCGTTGGGACAGTTGGCGTGTTGCTTGGTGAGGCTTCTCCTCTTGAAGTTGCATAATCAACTCTTGAACAGGATTTTTCCATCCTTCAGGTAATTGCCCTTGAAGACGTCTTGCTATTTCACCTTTATGAGGAGATATCCCAAAATGGTCTGCCCAGACTGATGCCAATGCGCGGCCCCGTTCAGCAACACCGCGCCATGCCGTCAAAATTTCGTCCGGCACAACAAATGGCGCATAAGGCCACCCTAAAGCCGCGCGGGTTGCCGCAATTTCTTCTGCTCCCAGAGGCGCTCCATGTGAGGCCGCAGTTCCTTCTTTTTTTGGGGCGCCAAAAGCAATTTTGGTCCGGCACGCAATTAAGGAAGGTTTGTTGGATTTTTGAGCTGCTTGGATAGCCTTTATAATCGCCGCCTCATCGTGGCCATCAATGGCTTGTGTATGCCACCCGGCGGCTTCAAATCGGGCGGGTTGGTTATCTGATACGGTTAAGGACGTAGAGCCATCGATCGAGATGTGGTTGTCGTCAAAGAATACGATCAGCTTACCAAGCTGCAAGTGGCCGGCAAAAGAGATGGCCTCATGGGAGATGCCTTCCATCAAATCCCCATCGCTGGCAATCACATAGGTAAAATGATTAAACAGATCCGCGCCAAACCGCGCCGCAAGAAGAGCTTGACCCAAAGCCATTCCGACGGCATTGGAAATGCCTTGCCCTAAGGGGCCTGTGGTTGTCTCTATACCGGGAGCATGGCCATATTCCGGATGTCCTGCCGTACGGCTTCCCAATTGACGAAAGGCTTTCAACTCATCCACTGTCATATCGGGATAACCCGTCAAATATAGAAGAGAATATAGAAGCATCGACCCATGGCCCGCTGACAGCACAAAACGGTCACGGTTCGGCCAAGTGGGCTGATGGGGGTCAAAATTCAAGAAGTCCCGGAATAAAACAGTCGCCACATCCGCCATTCCCATGGGCATGCCGGGATGGCCGGACTTGGCATGCTCAACTGCGTCCATAGAGAGGAAGCGAATGGCATTGGCCATATCGTTGTGAGATACCGCGAGAGAAGTGCTAGAAGTGGGCGTCATGTATCCTGCTGCTTTCATAAAATCATTTTTATATCACAAACAGCTTCACTTGAGGAGAGATTTTGAAGTCTTTACCCAAGCAGGAATTTACAAGCTCTCAAAAGTTTTTCGAATTTGCCGAATCCCCCAGTCCAGTTCTTTTTGGGTGATCACAAGGGGTGGAGCCAAGCGAACAACCGTTTCATGGGTTTCTTTTGATAACACGCCAAATTCTTTTAACTTCTCACAAACCACCCGTGCAGAGGTAGGAGACGGGTAAAGATCAATTCCAATCCATAACCCTATCCCCCGTATTTCACGGATGTGCGGGCTCTTTATTCTTTTTAATTGGTTTAAAAAATACGCCCCCAATTCTGCACTACGCTCGGTGTACTTATCTTCCTCTATGAGCTCAAGCGCTCGAAGGGCAATGGCTGCCCCCAAAGGATTGCCACCAAAGGTTGACCCATGACTTCCGGGCGTAAAAACCCGCATCAAATGCTCTTTGCCAACAAGCGCCGAAACGGGGAAAAGGCCGCCTCCCAGCGCTTTACCCAAAATCATGCCATCGGGATGAACATCCTCATGCTCACAAGCAAACAGTTTACCTGTCCGTCCAAAACCGCTTTGAACTTCATCAACAATCAATAACACATTATGCTTTTTGCAAATTTTTGACACTTGGGAAAGCCAACCTTTTGGGGGAACGATGATGCCACTCTCTCCCTGGATAGGTTCGGTCAGAACGGCGCACGTATTGGGGGTAATTGCAGCTTCCAAAGCGGCGGCATTGCCAAAAGGAATATGTTTGAAGCCGGGTAAAAAAGGCCCAAACCCTAATTTATAAGAGGGATCGCTGGAAAAGCTGATGACGCCACTTGTGCGGCCGTGGAAATTATGGTCCATCACAATAATTTCAGCCTGATTTTCCGGGATCTTCTTTGTAAAATATCCCCATCGGCGCACCGCTTTAATGGCGGTTTCTACGGCTTCTGCACCGGTATTCATGGGAAGTGCGCGATCCATGCCCGTAAAAACACAAAGCTTTTCAAGGAACCGGGGCAAAACATCCGTGTAGTAAGCGCGGGAGCACATGCTTAAACGACTGGCTTGCGCCTTTAATACCGCTAGAAGTTTTGGGTTGCAATGGCCATGGCTCACAGCTGAGTAAGCGGACATCATGTCCAGGTACTTCATTCCCTCCACATCCCACAACCAAACGCCCTTTCCCCGGGTTAGCACAACTTCAATGGGATGGTAATTATGGGCGCCCCAATTTTCCTCAAGCTGAATGTAGTCTTGAGATGTCAAAGCTTCCTGCTTTGTCATTTTTTTATTTTTCATCATCATTATCTCCCATTATTGTTGCGACAAGCTGCCAAACCAACTGGCACGTCTTGTTATTAATATCACGATGCGGATTGAACTCGGTAATTTCAAGAGCAAGAAATGCCGGATCCTGGCTCAAGCCATGCAACGCATTTTTTGCATCCTTCAACTGCAACCCAAAGGCTTCCGGCGTTCCTGTGCCAGGCGCTTCTTCCGGATCAAAGCCGTCCACGTCAATGCTTAATCCAAAGCGACGAGCGACCAGTCTGCTGCGCGCTTCTTCAAATACGACTGCAAAGCCTCTTTCTTTGACCTCTTCCATAAAGTAAACTCGCACTCCCAAGCGCTTTAAGAGATCTTCTTCTCCTTGCTCGAAACTGCGAATCCCGATTAAACATAAGTTTTCAGGTTTTAATTTAGGAGAAATCCCTTCAAGTTTTGTAAAGCGCCCTTCTCCCTGTCCTAAAAGAGCGGCAAGAGGCATGCCGTGAACATTTAAGGAAGGGCTGGTTTCAGGCGTATGCGCATCCATATGGGCATCAATCCAGATCAACCCCATATCCTCATCCCCCATGGCTGCTTTCACGCCGCTCCAGGTTCCAATGGCCATCGAATGGTCACCACCCAGAATCAGCGGCATACCACCCGCAAGGAGGCATTTCCTGACTTCAGCGCTCACATCGGTGACCATCTCAAAAATATGGTCGGCATGTTTTTTTGCTTGGGTTATGGGAAGCGGTATAGGATTGGAAAAACTCAATGGCTCTTGTCCATGCCAATGGGTAAAGGATCTGGAGAGGTTTTTATAAGGGGAGGGGATATTGTCTAACAGGACTTTTGGCCCATCCGCCGTGCCCATATTTCGGGCGCCCCATCCTGTTCCCACTCCAATGATATGCCATTGCTGCACCTTCATATCCCCTATACCATAAGATTTATAGTCCTTAGTGTTATTGTGGGTTAAAAAGGTAAATTTTGTATGAAACTGTAACGTTTCCATAATATAGCGTCCTACTCAAAAAATTCAGAAATTAAAGGGAATAATTTAAATTTGTCGTAAGGCTGTCTATTTTATAAAAACAAGGAGGAGCCCTACGACCAGGTAGGTCGAGGGAGAGGAAGACGGGGGCAGAAGATATTATTAAAAGTCACCATCCTTAAAAACTAGTAGATCATTTGTTGTTTGTCAATAAGCAGGAATTGGGAGTGCTCAACGAGCTATCCGCGAAAGTTAGTGACGGCGCATAATGAAGCAGCTATCGCATTATCAATGATGGCCTCACACCCATCGCAGAATTTGACACCCCTTATCACTTTTGGCAACTGATTTTTACCGTCAAGACGCCGCCAAGTTTTCTTGGTTGCCTTGATCCGTTTGAATACCATGCGTTGTTTCTCTGGACAAACACTCCTTAGATCGTTTGGTCCAGTGCCTTACGGTCGCAAAAGTGCTCTCAATAGGATTGGTTGTAAGAATATGCTCCCAGTATTCCGCTGGAAAGTCATAGAAGGCAAGTAACTCCTGATGATCGTTTGCCAAGCAATGCGGAGTTATTCGCAAAAGTTCTGGGAAAACGGAACAAAAAAATCCAAACCAAACCCAAAAAATGGAAAAATCCTTGGAAATTCGCAGTTTTTATAACATTTTTAAGATTTTATCCGATGAATCACGACATTTCCAAATTTTTCCCAGAAAACTTGCCTCAATTTTTGTAAAAACAGAATATTAACCGAAAGTTGACTTTTAACATGCGCGCTAAGGCATCAAAAAAGCCCCCTAGCAGCTTTTTTGGGTGGCCGAATTGTCGTAAAAACCTTTCAAGGAGGGAGGGTTTTTGTGTGTTTTTAAGGAAAGGGGCCGCCAATTGGCGGCCCCTTGCAACCTGTTTGCTTGAGGGTAACGTTTTTGTAAAGCATTGATCTAGCCCCCCAAGTGCTAGCCTCATTCTAGAACAGGTGCACTACTCGTTATTCCCCCCATGATTGTTTGGCCACCAGGATTTCCTATGCTAACATAAGTCTCGATTGTAGCAACATTTGGGTTAGATAGGAATAGTTGGCAGTGGGTGTCAGGGTCAGTATCAAAGTTCAAAAATACACTTTTCCCTAAATAAGATCCTCCACATACAGTATCCAGATCTTTGTCGTCTAATTCAATAATCATTTTAGCCTCCATTGGATTTTAGTTACATTTAGTACACATAATATAAAATATAACTTAAATTTTTATTTTCAAGAGGCCTTGCATAAATAATAAGCTAAGAGAAGGATGTGACAAATAATCTATTGACATAAAAAAATTCATCCCTATATGAATTTTGAGGACAATTTTTGGAGTTATACATTATGAAAAAATATATTTTAAACCTTTTTGTTTCGAGCCTTACTCTGAGTGGTTTATGCCAAGCAACAGATAATGTTGAACAGAAACAAACTGCAAAATGTTACGAGATGATGGGGGGGAAACCTACATTAGAGAGCTGGGGTAAGAGTGGAGAAAAGACGTACGGAAGATCATACGAAGAACCTGATTTTAATATTAACGTAAAAAATCTATCTCAGGCAAGAACCCAATTAAACAATAATGGAAGGCAATGTAAGGAATATGGGGAATATTACAACCGTCCCTTTGAAGAACGACCGCGTTATAACTTTGTCGGTGGTGGATTTTTTCTAACCCTTAAAACATTAGAGGAAAAACAAGCGTCTTTAAGCAGTTGCCAATATGCGTTGAGTGTTTTTGGCGAACAACAGGGAAGCCTTGCAGGGATTCCCCTGAAAGTAATCCAACACCAATGGGAAACTTACGGCACGTATTTTATCGTTAATCATTACTTTGAATGCACGAGGGAGCCAAAAGATGGTGATCTCGTCGTTTACCCAAATGGAACGGGAGACGGCTACATCCATTCAGGAATTTATAGAAAAAGTGAGCCTCATTGGAATTCACCTGATGGCGGCACGGTTGAGTCTAAATGGAGTAATATTGGTGATAACCTTTATATTTTTCAACATGATGTATTCTTTGTGCCCCCTTCTTACGGAAAATTGGCCTTATTTTATAGCCTGAAAAAGCAATTAGCGGCTTCTTTTGTAATATTGTCAGATTTCCCTCATATTCCCACTTCCGTGTATGAAATCCAGAAGGATGGCTATTTCGCCTTTTGCCGAACGGAAGTCAATTCATATACGAGAAGGAATATAGACCATAATCAATACAAAATATCTTTAGGCCAATTTTCTGGCATAAAGGTGTTGTCGGAAAAAGAAGATTATTCTACAATTTGTAGCAGTTATGCGCTCAATAAGATTTTAACAAACTACAAGGAAACAACATTTTCTTCTCTTTCCGGGCTGCCCGATAATAACCTTATTGAAACCTCCTTTAAGATTACAACAGAACCAAAAAAAGGTGACTTGGTTTGCTACTACCATAGGGAAAGCTTAACAAAGGCTGTTCATTTTGGTATTTATTGCTCTGATGGTCTTGTGGAATCTAAGTGGGGTATAGGTAGTGTCTATGAACACCCACCATTCCACGTTATGAACATGTACGGAGACTATATAAGATACTATACCCTTCGATAGAGGCTCAACAGAGTCTCCTCACTATAATTAAAAAAAACCTGGAATGAGGGCGTAAATATCAATGCATTGTGATGTCTTGTGCATCCTTGCGCCTTTTTCAATCCATACAGGTAGGGTGGCTATTGTTCCCGAAGGTTTTTGGCGTAGAACGTGCCGATTCCAGGCTTGTGGCTTCTTTGCCTCATAGGGCTTTTCTACCCTATGCGAGCGTCAAGACAGCACTCATCTATCTCGACAATATCCGCTACCCTGGGCGAGAAGACTATTTCTGGTATTTCGATGTTGAAATGACTGATGGACGCTCGACAAGCACAGGCAAAAGATCGGGGGCACAATGGCCTCGACATCCTGCAAAGCACAAACCTTAACGGAACGCCGGAGGAGTTGAGATCCCTCGGCTTTATCAAAGTCCCCTTTGGAAAGATACGGGAGAACCACGAGACCTGGATTGGTAAACATTACAATAATGACAGCACACCCCATTCACAATATCCGCTGGTACCCCTTGGCAAATTGGTCACCTTCGTTTCTACAGGGTTTTCCTACAAAGTCGGCCAATTATCAGATAACGGTATTCCGCTCTTCACCTTAAAATCAGTCAAAAAAGATTTCTTCCCCCACTGTGAGACGAAATATCTCAGGTATGAAACGCAGACCAATGAGAAGAACGCATGCCTTGAAGGGGACATACTGGTCGCGATGAAGGACAAGAACAGGGAAGCCCCGATTTTAGGAAGGGCGACCATCGCCAACAGGAACGGGGTGTTTTCATCCGACCTGGTGAAGGTCGAGATCGGGTCAGAAAGTTTATTATCAAGCGAATACCTGTTCTACGTCTTCAAAAACGAAGCGTACATCAAGGAAATTAAGAAGTTTTCCGCAGGTAGCATCGTCAAAAGCATCAGCTTAGAAAATATGGCATCGATTAAAATCCCACTCCCGCCCTTGGCCGTCCAAATAGAGGTGGTCAAGGAGTTCAACCGATACGAAAAGCTCATCCTTGCTCAGAACGAGGCGGCAAACTTGCTCCATGAGAAATGTCGAGAGCGACTGAGGTCGTTGTGGGCGTAATTTGAGTCGGTGATTCAAAAAATACTGCGCGACTTGTCCGGGTTCTTTACCTACAAATGCAATGTCTGTATGCAGCATCGGAATCGCTTTGCTGCTCAGCTATTCACAAATCGGCTATATTTCAACAGCTTGGCTTATGCTGTTCAGGATAGGCCAAGGAGGAACCATTGAGATCAACAATTTTAGATTTTCTTCTGAAGGATTATATGACAATTGATAAAAAAATTGATCTGGACAATGGGGACACTTTAAATACCCTTGCTTGTCTTGCTCTTGAATACGGGTGAGCCCTTATATCGAATTGAGGCTCTTAAATGTACATTTCATTTTCTTC
>CAZXMD010000019.1:0-3320 GCA_964641635.1 uncultured Candidatus Finniella sp.
CGTGAAGGTGGCCGTACGGTTGGAGCAGGCGTTGTTTCAAAAATCTTGAAATAATGTTTAAATGGGGTAAAATCTCGCACATCTATATTTTAGTGAGCTGAAGGTAAAATGGACAAGCAAAACATAAGAATCAGATTAAAGGCATACGATCATCGTTTGCTGGATCAGTCTGTTAAAGAAATTGTTAACACTGCGAAGAGAACAGGTGCTCAAGTGAGAGGCCCAATACCCTTGCCAACCCATATTGGGCGTATTACGGTATTACGTTCACCTTTTATTGATAAAAAATCTCGTGAGCAATTTGAGATTCGAACTCATAAAAGGCTTATTGATATTATTGATTGGTTGCCGCAAACAGTTGATGCTCTTATGAAGCTCGATCTTGCTGCTGGCGTAGACGTTGAAATCAAACTGTAGGAATTATAAGTTATGCGAACAGGATTGATTGCAGAAAAAATTGGGATGACCCAAATTTTTACGGAAGATGGAACGCAAGTTCCTGTAACTGTATTGAGAGTTGATAACTGTTCAGTTGTTGCTGTTCGTACGGAAGAGAAAAATGGCTATAAAGCTGTGCAATTGGGAGCAAAGATTGCCAAACCGCAGTCTTTGACAAAGCCAATGCGTGGTTATTTTGCAAAAGCAGAAACAGAGCCGAAGGCGCATTTGCGTGAGTTTCGCGTGGATGATGCAAATGTCATGGCCGTCGGTCAAGGTGTCAGCGTAGATATGTTTTTGCCCGGCCAATTGATTGACGTAACGGGCACCTCTATTGGTAAAGGATTTGCTGGTTCCATGAAGCGCCACAACTTTGGCGGTCTTCGTGCTTCCCACGGCGTATCTGTTTCTCACCGGAGCCACGGCTCAACCGGAAACCGTCAAGATCCTGGAAAAGTTTTTAAAAATAAAAAAATGGCTGGCCATATGGGCGCAAGACGTGTTACTAAGTTGAACTTAAAAGTACATGAGATTGACGCCGATCGAGGGCTTATTTATGTAAAAGGAAGTGTTCCCGGCTCTCGTGGGAGCATTGTTTATGTGCGGGATGCTATTAAAGCTCCTGCGGCTCCTGCAATTAATGCGTGATTACCTTTAAGGATAATGGTACAGAGAAATGAAACAAGAAGTCGTAAACTTACAAAATAAAAAAGTTGGGGATATAGATTTGCCCCCTTCAATTTTTAAGCAGCCAATCCGGGTCGATATTTTATCGCGCGTTGTTGAATGGCAGTTGGCTAAGCGTAGATCTGGTGCCCATAAAACTAAGGTAATTGCTGAAATTAGCGGTACCACAAAAAAGATGTACCGTCAAAAGGGAACAGGTGGTGCGCGTCACGGAAGCAAGAGGGCGCCTCAATTTCGAGGGGGTGCGGTTATTTTTGGGCCTGTCGTGCGTTCTCATGCCTACAGCTTGCCAAAGAAGGTCCGTCAATTGGGTTTGAAGTCGGTATTGTCTTCCAAGTTAGAGTCCGGCGATATTATCGTTGTGGATAGTTTTGAGATTAACAAGCCAAAGACAAAAGATTTAAAGGCTATTTTGGCCAACTTTGGCACAGAAAATATGCTTCTTATTGATGTTGATGCGACCCGGTTGACAAATACAGCTCTGGCTGCGGGGAACGTTATGGGTTTTGATGTGCTTCCTCAAATTGGCGCAAATGTGTATGACATATTGCGTAAGGAAAAGCTCATTTTAACTGTGGATGCTGTTAAGGCTTTAGAGGCGCGCTTAAAATGAAATTAAAGGAAAAGAAAAATTTAAAAGGAAAAAAAGACATTGGACTTTTGGATATTATTAGGTATCCAATTGTAACCGAGAAGTCTACTAATCTGAGTAGCCATAACCAGGTGACATTTGCTGTTCTTAAGACAGCATCAAAGCCTGAGATTAAGGCGGCAATTGAGTCTGTTTTTGGCGTTTCAGTTAAAGCCGTTAACACCCTTATCAAAAAGGGAAAGGTAAAACGGTTTAAGGGGCGCGTCGGAGTGCAGGAAGATGTGAAGAAAGCCATCATTACCTTAAATGATGGTCAACAGTTAGATCTTGGATCAGGAATTTAGCAATGGCTTTAAAGAATTATAAGGCAACAACTCCATCCCAGCGCCAGTTGGTTAACATTGACCGTAGTGAATTGTGGTCAGGAAAACCATTTAAGGGGTTGACGGAAGGTAAGTCAAAGACCGGTGGTCGTAATAACCATGGGCGCATAACATCTTGGAACAGAGGTGGTGGACATAAGCAGCGTTATCGGCTCGTTGATTTTCGTCGCGCCAAGCTCAATGTCCTTGCAACAGTTGAGCGTTTGGAGTATGACCCAAATCGCTCTGCCTTTATAGCATTGATACGCTATGAGGATGGTGAGTATTCTTATATTCTGGCGCCACAGCGCCTCAAGCAAGGGGATCAGGTTGTTGCTGGAGATAAGGTTGATATTAAACCAGGCAATGCTTTACCATTGAAAAATATTCCCGTTGGGACTATCGTGCATAACATAGAATCAAAAGTTGGCAAAGGGGGGCAATTGGCCCGCTCAGCAGGGGCTTATGCCCAAATTGCTGGCCGTGATTCGGGTAATGCAATATTGAAGCTCTCATCTGGCGAGTTGCGATTGATTAAGGGGGATTGTATAGCAACAGTAGGCGCTGTATCAAATCCAGACCATCAAAACCGTAGCATCGGTAAAGCAGGCCGGAATCGTTGGCTAGGAAAGCGCCCATGCGTGCGTGGCGTTGCGATGAACCCAATTGATCACCCCCATGGTGGTGGTGAGGGTCGTACTTCAGGGGGTCGCCATCCAGTGACGCCGTGGGGTATTCCTACTAAGGGTAAGAAGACACGTAAGAATAAGCGCACATCTAAGTTAATTATTAGACGTGCTAAGTAACGGAGACAAATAAGTGCCAAGATCAGTTTGGAAAGGCCCCTTTTTTGATCGCTACCTTTTGAAAAAAGCAGAAGTAGCACAAGGATCTGGTCGTAATGATGTTATTAAAACATGGTCGCGACGTTCGACAGTGTTGCCGCAGTTTGTAGGTCTGACATTTGGTGTGCATAATGGGAAGAAGTTTGTTCCTGTGTATGTAACTGAAAATATGGTGGGACATAAGCTTGGTGAATTTGCTCCAACGCGAACCTATTATGGTCATGGCGCTGATAAGAAAGCGAAAAGAGGCTAGGATGATATCTCAAAATACGGCAACGGCAATTTTAAGGAATGTTCGCGTAAGTCCACGCAAGCTTAATCTGGTTGCTCAATTGATCAGGGGTAAGGATATTGCAATAGCTACTGATCTTTTGCTGAACTGTCATAAAAGAGTAT
>CAZXMD010000019.1:3330-17638 GCA_964641635.1 uncultured Candidatus Finniella sp.
AATGACGCCTACAAGGCTTTAATGTCGGCAGTCGCCAATGCTGAAAACAATCATGGGCTTGATATTGATCGCCTGGTTGTAAAGGAAGCTTATGTTGGGCAGTCTTTTGTCTTGAAAAGATTTCATGCAAGAGCAAAGGGACGTGGCGCTGGGATTAAAAAACCATTTAGCCATTTGACGATCATCGTACACGAGAAAGAGGTATAGAAATAATGGGTCAAAAAGTAAACCCGATTTCACTAAGGTTAGGTATCAATAAAACCTGGGATTCCCGTTGGTATGCGGAGAAAGATTATGCAGCGCTTCTCCATCAAGATTTTGCTATCCGCAAATATCTAATGGAAAATTTGCAGCAAGCTGGCATTTCACGGGTTATTATTGAGCGGCCTGCTAAAAAAGCGCGCTTGAGTATATATACGGCCCGTCCTGGCGTTCTCATTGGTAAAAAAGGTTCTGATATTGAAAAGTTAAAGCAGAAGCTTTCCGATATTTCAAAGACAGAGGTGACAATTAATATTGTCGAAGTGCGTAAGCCAGAATTGGATGCAAAATTGATAGCAGATGGCATTGCGCAGCAAATTGAACGCCGTGTATCCTTTCGGCGGGCTATGAAGCGCGCTATGCAGTCAGCGATGCGGTTGGGTGCTAATGGCATTAAAATTAGCTGTTCGGGCCGACTTGGTGGCGCTGAAATCGCGCGTATCGAAGGGTATCGTGAAGGACGGGTTCCTTTGCATACATTTCGCTCAGACATTGATTATGGACTGGGTGTTGCTAAAACAACCTACGGTACATGTGGCGTAAAGGTATGGGTTTATAAGGGGGAAATATTGGAGCATGATCCAATGGCCCACGAAAAAAGGCTCAATGAAGGTACGACAGCTCGACAAGGCTAAGTAGATAACAATTTATTAGGGAATAGATTCGATGTTGACGCCAAAGAAAAGTAAATACCGCAAGGCGTTTAAGGGTAAAATTCATGGTGTAGCAAAGCGGGGTTCGACCGTTTCTTTTGGAACCTATGGATTAAAAGCCTTGCGTCCAGAGCGTATTACTGCTAGACAAATCGAAGCGGCTAGAAGAGCAATTACGCGTCACATACGGCGCATTGGTAAAGTGTGGATAAGAATATTTCCTCATGTTCCTGTTTCTTCTAAGCCAGCAGAAGTTCGGATGGGGAGCGGTAAGGGAAACCCGGAGTATCAGGTTTGCCGTGTGAAACCAGGTATGATTTTGTTTGAATTGGATGGTGTATTGCCAGAAGTTGCTGAGGAAGCATTTCAATTGGCAGCAGCAAAGTTGCCCATTCCCACAAAATTTGTAAAACGTATAGGTTAAGGTGACGTATTGTGAAGTATGAGGAAGTTACAAATAAATCGGTGAGTGAGTTATATGACAGCTTATATAACTTGAAAAAAGAGTTGTTGAACTTGCGGGTTCAGCGCTCGACAGGCACTGCAATCAATACGGCCCAAATTCGAAAAAGTCGTCGTGATGTTGCTCGTCTAAAAACACGCCTTACTCAACTGACGAATAAGAAATAGAGCGGAGAAAATAAATGCCATGTCGCGTTTTACAAGGTGTAGTTGTTAGTGACGCAAGTCATAAGACAGTTGTTGTTCGTGTGGAAAAAAGTGTGAAGCATCCCATGTACAAAAAATATATATCACGTTCTTGCAAGTATGCAGCCCATGATCCAGAAAACACCTATAAGATTGGTGACGTGATTAGAATTATTGAGTGCCGCCCAATATCAAAGACAAAAAAGTGGCATGTTATGGATGATACAAAAACTTTAGAAGTAAAGGCATCAAAGCCATGATTCAAGTTGAAACAAGATTAGATAATTCAGGCGCTCGTGAAGTTCAGTGCATTAAAGTTCTGGGTGGATCTAAGCGGCGTTATGCATCAGTCGGCGATATTATCGTTGTCTCCATTAAAGGAGCCTTGCCGAAAGGTAAGGTTAAAAAAGGGGACGTGCATCGGGCAGTTGTTGTGCGCACCAAGCAAGCTATACGCCGCCAAGACGGTAGCGAAATTCAGTTTGATAAAAATGCAGCTGTTTTAATTACGAAGCAAAATGAGCCTATCGGAACGCGTATATTTGGACCGGTTACCCGGGAGCTGCGTTCCATTGGCTTTATGAAAATTATTTCTTTAGCTCCTGAGGTGTTATGATGACTGCAGTAAAGTTTAAAATCCGTAAGGGCGATACAGTCATTGTGCGTACAGGGCGGGATAAGGGAAAAACTGGTGAAGTTTTAACGGTTGTTAAGGATGATGCAAAAGTTTTTGTGAAGGGTGTTAATATTGTCAAGCGCCATACAAAAACAACGCCAATAAATGCGGGGGGTATTATTCAAAAGGAATTACCCATCCATATTTCAAACGTTGCTTTAATAGATCCGAAAACATCTGCTGCAACAAAGACTGGGTTTAAGTTCCAGAAGGATGGAACTAAAGTTAGGTACGCTAAAAAAAGTGGCGAAATTCTTTAAGAAAAGACGAGAGCAATTATGGCACGGCTATATGATTTATATAAAAAAGAGATCCGACCTCAGTTGATGAAAGACTTCAACTATAAGAATATTCTTGAAGTGCCAAGGCTGGATAAGATTGTTATAAATTCTTGCGTTGCAGAAGCGACCCAAGATAGCAAGAAATTGCAAACAGTCGTTGATGAATTGATGGTAATTACAGGACAAAAGCCAGTTGTTACAACCGCAAAAAAATCAATCGCCCAATTCAAGTTGCGTGAAGGCATGCAAATTGGTGCAAAAGTGACTTTGCGTCGGGACAGGATGTACGAATTTATGGATAGGCTTGTAAATATTGCATTGCCCCGCGTTCGTGACTTTAGAGGTCTTTCGGCGAAGAGTTTTGATGGACATGGAAACTATGCTTTGGGAATTAAAGAGCAGATCATATTCCCTGAAATAGATTATGATAAGGTTGATAAAGTTCGTGGTTTTGATGTAATAATTTGTACAACGGCGCAAACAGATGCGGAAAGCTTGGCATTATTGAAGGCCCTAAATGTTCCGTTTATACAATCTAAGGAATAGTTGAAAAATGGCGAAGCAGGGTAGTATTGAAAAAAACAACAGACGTAAGATGTTGGTAAAGCGCGCAGATAATCGGCGTCGAGCTTTGAAAAAGATCATTTCTTCAAAGGAAACGACCATTGAAGACCGCATAATGGCGACATTGAAGTTGGCTGAGATGCCTCGAAACAGTTCCCCAACACGGGTGAGAAATCGGTGTTTGTTAACGGGGCGTCCACGTGGCTATCACCGTAAATTTGGGCTCTCAAGAATTGCTTTGAGAGATTTGGGTTCATCAGGATTAATTCCAGGTATTATTAAGTCGAGTTGGTAAACAATGCATATTAACGACCCTATTGGAGACATGTTAACCCGTATACGCAATGGTCAACGTGTTGGTAAAAAATCAGTTGAATCTCCTTCATCCCTCTTAAGAAAGAGTGTGTTGGAAGTTCTTCAAAAAGAAGGCTATATTCGCGCCTATCGGTCTGAAGAAGTCCGCAAAGGCATCGAGAAGCTCGTCATTGAATTAAAGTATAGTGAAAATCAACCCGTCATTGAGTCGGTTGGTCGGGTATCCAAGCCAGGGCGGCGTGTTTATTGTGCAGTTAAAAAACTCACAAGTTATCGCAGCGGCCTTGGAATGAGTATATTATCCACTTCAAAAGGGGTAATGTCTGATATTGATGCAAGGGCTCAAGGTGTTGGTGGTGAAATAATTTGTCAAGTTTATTAAGGTATTAATATGTCTCGAGTTGGGAAAAATCCGATAATAGTGCCCGCTGGCGTTACAGTAAGTATTAACGCCAATGTGATAGATGCTCAAGGAAAAACCGGTAAGGATTCTTATCAAATTCCGGATGAAGTTTCTTTAGAGCGCATTGATAATGCAATTATTCTCAAGCCGAAGTCTGGTGAAAAAATAGCACGGATGATGTGGGGTACTGCACAACGTAGAATTGCAACGATGATATCAGCTGTGGATCACGGTGCGACGGTTAATTTGGAGTTGAGTGGTGTTGGTTATAGGGCGGCCGTACAAGGATCAAAGCTGGTCCTTCAGCTTGGGTATAGTCATGATGTTGAGTATCCTATTCCACAAGGGGTTGTTGTGAAGTGTGAAAAACCAACGTTAATATCCATTACAGGTCCGAGCAAGCAACAAGTTGGTCAAATGGCTGCAGAGATTAGGTCCTATAGGGTGCCAGAGCCGTATAAAGGTAAGGGCGTTATTCGTGTAGGTGAATTTGTTGTCAGAAAAGAAGGTAAGAAGAAATAGCCATGTTGTTATTAAAAAATTCATACGAACGGCGTAAGCAAAGAATACGGACGAAGTTACGGCGAGTAAATTCTGGACGACTACGCTTGACTGTCTATCGGTCAAATTGTAATATTTATGCACAAATTATTGATGATGAAAAGGCTGAAACGTTAGCAGCAGCTTCAACAATAGATAAGGACATCAAGAAGTCAATCAAGTCCGGGAGCAACAAAGATGCTGCTGTGGCTGTTGGGCAGCTGATAGCGAAAAGAGCTATCAAAGCTGGAATCAAAGACGTGTACTTTGATAGATCTGGTTATTTGTACCATGGGCGTGTTAAAGCACTTGCAGATGCAGCCCGTGAAAATGGACTGAGTTTTTAGGGAAAAACTAATGGGTAAAGTTACCAATTCAGATAAAAATGAGAAAAAAGAAGACCAAGAACTGATTGAAAAACTTGTCAGTGTGCGTCGCGTTACAAAAGTTGTTAAGGGCGGTAAAAATCTCCGCTTTTCAGCGCTTGTTGTAATTGGCGATGGTAAGGGCAAGGTCGGTTTTGGCGCCGGGAAAGCTCGGGAAGTACCTGATGCTGTGCGTAAAGCAACAGAGCAAGCGAAACGAGCCATGGTTCGTATTCCTTTGCGGGAAGGCCGGACATTACATCATGATGTTAAAGGCAAGTTTGGGGCGGGAAGCGTCAATCTCAGAATGGCGCCAGCTGGTACGGGTATTATTGCGGGTGGTCCGATGCGCGCCGTTTTTGAAGCCTTGGGCTTGCAGGATGTCGTCAGTAAGTCAGTTGGTACCTCCAATTATTACAACGTTGTCCGTGCGACCTTTAATGCATTGACGAATATGACTTCTCCGCGTCAGGTTGCTGTAAAATTAGGACGGAAAGTGCCCGAAATTGTAGCTCGGCGTGATGCTGCATTGGCAAGGAGATAATGATGGTGCAAAAAAAATCAGATAAAGCGATGATCCTTATCAAGCAAATTGGAAGCCCAATTCGCCGGGATCCGCGTCAAAAGCTGTACCTTAAATCACTTGGTTTGGGGAAAATGAACAAGGAACGTCAAGTAATTGATAATCCCTCAACACGAGGGCTGCTTGATAAGTTGCGACATATGGTTGTCGTTGTTGAACAATAACGAATTGAGATATGGATATGACGATTAAGTTAAATCAGATAAGAGATAATTTAGGGGCCCGTACGAAGAAAAAGCTTTTGGGCCGAGGAATTGGTTCTGGGCTTGGGAAGACATCCGGACGTGGTGGAAAAGGCCAAACGGCTCGCTCAGGTGTTGCTTTGAACGGATTCGAAGGAGGGCAAAACCCTATTTATCGTAGGTTGCCGAAGCGTGGGTTCGTTAATATTCACGCCCAGAAGATGTTTGAATTGACATTTGATAAAATTAACAAACTCGTTAAGGCTAAAAAAATTGATCCCTCTAAGCCGATTGATCGGGAAGTTTTGATTTCCTCTCGGGCTATGAAGAAATGGTATGACGGCATTAGTTTAATTTCCACTGGGAAATTAGACCAAAAAGTAAACCTTGAAATTACAAGGGCCTCTGCGTCTGCAAAAGAAGCAGTTGAGAGAATGGGTGGCACTATTAAATTTGCTTGAAAATCAATACATAAGCAGAAATTAGCTTTTTATTGATGAATAAAGCGCTTGTTAAGAGATATCTTGAAAGAAGTTATTTTCTTCAAAGAGCGAAAATTTAGATAGTAATGGAATAAATATTGTTAACGTTATGAAAATTTAGGGGAACTATATGTCTTCTGCAATCGAACAGTTTGCATCCAGCGTAAGTTTAAAGACGTTTACAAAGGCAGAAGATTTAAAAAAGAGAATCTGGTTCACCTTGGCCGCTCTTGTTATTTACCGAATTGGGACGTACATTCCCCTCCCAGGCATCAATCCTGAAGTTATTTCTGAATTTATTCAACGCAATGCCGGCGGCTTCTTTGGCATGCTGGATATGTTTTCAGGTGGCGCCATTGGTCGTATGACGATTTTCTCATTGATGATTATGCCCTATATTTCATCCAGCATTATTATTCAACTTTTGACGTCAGTTTCACCACATCTGGAGGCTTTGAAAAAAGAAGGCGAATCAGGACGCCGTAAGATCAACCAATATACACGCTATGGAACAGTTTTTCTGGCAAGCATTCAAGCTTATGGCATTGCTGTTGGACTGGAAAAAATGACGGGTCATACAGGGGGCGCTGTCCTGGATCCGGGTATGTTTTTTCGCCTAACAACAATGATTACGTTAACAGGTGGTACCCTTTTCATTATGTGGTTGGGCGAGCAAATCACCTCACGAGGCATTGGGAATGGTATTTCCCTCTTGATTTATGCGGGTATTGTGGCTAACTTGCCGCCTTCCGTATTTAAAACGATTGAATTGGGGCGCACAGGTTCCTTATCCGCTCTTGTCATATTAGGCATTTTATTCATGGTTGCTGTCGTTATTGGTTACGTCGTATTTGTAGAGCGTGCACAGCGTCGCATTCTCATACAGTACCCCAAGCGCCAAGCTGCACCAGATCGTCCAGCGACAGCTCAAACAACGCATTTGCCTTTAAAGCTTAATAGTGCGGGCGTTATCCCACCTATTTTTGCCTCATCATTGCTTTTGTTCCCAGCAACGATTGCAGGTTTCTCATCAGGGGGATCCCCAGATACTTGGATTGGCATGATTGCGATGTATTTGAATCACGGAACGCCATTGTATATTGCGATGTATGTCTTTATGATCGTGTTTTTCGCATTCTTTTATACGGCTCTTGTGTTTAACCCGTCAGAAACAGCTGAAAACCTCAGGAAGATGGGAGCCTATGTTCCTGGCGTTCGCCCTGGCCCGAGCACAGCTAATTACATCGATTATATTTTGACAAGATTGACGGCTGTTGGCGCTATTTACCTAGCTTCAGTTTGTATTTTGCCTGAATTTATTTTATCCCGTGTTGGTCCTTTGCCTTTCTACCTTGGGGGAACAAGTATATTAATTGTTGTAAGCGTTACGATTGATACCATTAATCAGGTACAGTCTCATTTGTTGGCGCATCAGTATGAAGGGCTCATGCGTAAGTCCCGTGGAAGGGGAAAACGATAGTATGATTATCGTTTTTTTTGGGCCACCCGGTTCAGGTAAGGGGACGCAAGCCCAAGAGTTAGAAAAGACGATGCAAGGCTTGATTCATGTTTCGACAGGTGATTTGTTGAGGCAAGAAATTACTTCTGATTCAGAGTTGGGGCGCAATCTCAAAACTCAGGTAGAGGCAGGCAAGTTCGTCACAGATGACATAATTTTGGAGCTTGTCTCTGGAATTTTGGGGAAAAATATCAAAAAAGACATTATTTTTGATGGTTTTCCAAGAACATTGCACCAAGCTATTGCTTTTGATACGCTTCTTGGTGTAGAAAATTTACAGGTTGATGTCGTATTTGACTTTGATATAGATGTGCACGTGCTCATGGAGCGCGTATCCGGGCGATATATGTGCCTAGGATGTGGCGCTGTTTATCATAAAGAGAACAAGAAGCCAAAGGTTGAAAACGTATGTGATCAATGTGGTGGTATTCGCTTTGCTGAACGAAAGGATGATTCTGCTGCGGCCCTTGAGACGCGGTTGAAGATTTATCAGGAAGAGACACTGCCGATTAAGAAGTATTATGCAGATAAAGGTGTATTGAAAAGAATTGATGCGTCGCTGAGTCCAAAGGAAGTGACGCGTATTATTAAAACAGCCTTAACAGAGGCGTGTTTCATTAGAAGAGGAGAGTAACGTGGCTCGTATTGCAGGTGTCAACATACCGACGCAAAAAAGGGTTGTCATAGCTTTAACGTATATTTATGGCATTGGCCCAGTTCGTGCAGAAGAAATAATGAATAAGGCGGGTATTGATTTTAAGCGCCGTGTGAATGAGTTGACAGACCAAGAGGTTCTGAAGATTCGTGAAATCATTGATCGTGACTTTAAGGTGGAAGGTGACTTGCGCCGTGAGGTTTCTATGAATATAAAGCGGTTGATGGATTTGGCATGTTACCGGGGCTTGAGGCACCGTAAAGGGTTGCCTGTACGTGGCCAACGGACTCATACGAATGCGCGTACCCGTAAAGGTAAAGCTGTTGCGATTGCAGGTAAGTAAAGGATAGTTGGGACGATTATGGCACAAAAACCAGTAGGCAGAGTTCGTCGGCGAGAACGTAAAAACATCGTCAACGCAGTAGCTCATATAAATGCAACTTTTAACAATACCGTCATCACGATAGCAGATGAGCAAGGGAATACAATTTCCTGGTCTTCTGCAGGAACGGTTGGTTTTAAAAACGCTCGCAAATCAACACCCTATGCGGCGCAGATTGCGGCGGAAGATGCGGGAAAAAAAGCATCTGAGCATGGGGTTCGTAATATTTCAGTTATGGTGAAGGGGCCTGGTTCAGGACGTGAAACAGCTTTGCGCGCCTTGCAATCTGTTGGTTTTAACGTGACGATTATTCGTGATGTATCGCCGGTGCCTCATAATGGTTGCCGCGCGCCAAAGCGGCGTCGCGTATAGAGTTTCAGAGTTGGGATTTAACCATTGGTGGTTTAATAAGTTCTTTAGATTTTAAAAGTGGGGAAGACAAGTGCTTCAAAAAAATTGGCAGTCATTAATTAAACCCTACAAGCTGAATGTTCAGTTTGTTGATCCAGATTTGCGTGAGGCAGAAGTCATTGCAGAGCCTTTAGAAAGAGGTTTTGGATTAACATTGGGGAATTCTTTGCGGCGTATTCTATTATCCTCTATTCAAGGAGCAGCCATTACTGCCGTGAAGATAGATGGCGTACTCCATGAATTTTCGACGATTCCTGGCGTGTTGGAAGATGTAACGGACATTGTTTTGAATCTTAAAACGGTTGGCGTCAGGCTGCATTCGGAAACCTCAAGGAAGGTCCGCATAAATGTGAGCCGTAGTGGTCCTGTCAGGGCATCAGACATTTTATGTCCTTCTGAAGTTGAGATATTGGATCCTGATATCCTTATTTGCACCCTGGATGAAGGTGGCAAGCTTAATATGGAGTTAACGGTCGAATCAGGTAAAGGGTATGTTCCTGCGGGTCAATTGGTTCAAGAAGATAAGCCAATTGGGGTGATTCCTATTGATGCGATTTTTAGTCCTGTAAAAACGGTGAGCTTCCGCGTTGAGCCTACACGTGTTGGTCAACGAACAGACTATGATAAGTTGACAATGCGGATTTTGACAGATGGTTCCATCAAGCCGGATGACGCCGTTGCTTTGGCAGCCCGGATTTTCCAGGATCAACTCCAGCAGTTCATCAATTTTGAGGAACCGAAGTATGCCGAAAGGCCATCTGAAGCTTCAGATTTGCCGTTCAATCGCAACTTGTTGAAGAAAGTAGAAGAGCTAGAGCTTTCTGTACGTTCCGCTAATTGTTTGAAGAATGAAAATATTTTATATATTGGCGACTTGGTTCAAAAGACTGAAAATGAAATGTTAAAGACGCCAAATTTTGGCCGCAAGTCTTTGAATGAAATCAAGGAAGTTCTGGAAGGAATGGGGCTGACGTTGGGAATGATGATTCCAAACTGGCCACCAGAAAATATTGAAGAACTTGCTAAGAAATTAGAAGACCCTTATTCGTAAGGATTATGGCGCTTATGGGTATAAGCGTAACGTTTTGGAGAATTAAAAAATGAGACATGGATTAAGTGGCAGAAAGCTCAATCGGACAAGTTCCCATAGAAAGGCGCTATTTGCTAACCTTGCACAAGCTTTGATTGAGCACGAGCAGATTACAACGACCCTGCCAAAAGCAAAGGATTTGCGCCCCATTGTTGAAAAACTTATTACCTTGGGAAAGAAGAAGTCCCTGGCTGCTAGGCGTCAAGCCATATCACAAATTAGAAGCGAAGAATTAGCCGCTAAACTAATTGGACCATTGGCTGATCGTTATCAGAAGCGCAATGGCGGTTATGTGCGTATTATAAAGGCCGGGTTCCGGTATGGAGATAATGCTCCTCTTGCAATTATTGAGCTGGTTGACCGTGATTTGGCGGCAAAAGGAGCCAAAGATTTGACACGGGTCGCTTCCGAACAGGTTCAAGAAACAGCTGCGTAGACCTATTATAAGGCCCTCCATTTTTTGGTTTGTGGCCTTGGATGCTCTTTCTATTGCCTGTTTCTGCTTCGATAGGATCTCCTATCGGCGTCAAAGCAGGGTCAAAAATTCCACCCGATTTTGGGATCAAAACTCTAGGTCTTCATTTATGGTGGGTATAAGATAGAAAAATGGGAAGTCAACCTTCCCATTTTTTTATGCACAAACAATGCCTTAATAAAGCATCCCATAGCCACCATAAGGGTCAAGATAGGGGGCTAAGTTTTGCAATTTTCTTTCTATCTTTTCGAGCCAGGATTCCTTTTTTAAAGAGTCACCCGTTTCTTCAGCGGTTTCAGGGGTAAACTTAATCCGCGTGCTCAACTGGTAAGTGGTGATTTGATCCTGGAGTTCAGTGTTCAGGAAAGAAGCCTCACTTAAACCAGGAATCTCCTGCTTATCCAAGACCTTTTCCGTCATCAGAGTGAAGTTTTTCATTGGGGATGGTGACTCGAATTCGGAAAGAGGAACTTTTGGGTGCTCAAGATCAAGCAATGGTCTCATCGCCCTCATGGATTGCGCGGCTTCTATCTCCTCTTCTGCATCAATGCTGGGGAATGAGTAATCGGCTCGAACAATGTTATTTTGGCTGTTTAAAATCATCAGGAGACCTGAAATAAATAAAATAGATTTAATGGACATGGTATCCTCCCTTCCTTAATGGAGATAACAGCTTTACCTTTACTTTAAGATAGGGTGAGAGGTTTGAAAATCAAGAGGGGATAGCGACCCTATTTTTAAAATTTTCAATAAATTCGGGTAAAACTTGTAAAACCGTAGCGCAGGAAAGCGCTGTCTTTTCTTTGGCTTGGATATGGCGGTAAAATACCCCTTGAGGACCGCCGGCATTGGGGTCATGCGTTCCAAAAAACAAGGTTAAAACAGGACATAGGCAAGTGGAGGCGATGTGCATAGGCCCGGTTTCGTTTCCGATAGCAAACGCCGCATGGGTTGCTAAAGTAATCACGTCCATAAATTGTGTTTTTCCTGTTAAATCAACAGCTTCCGGGCATCCATCCGTGATGGCGCTATTATCTTCGTCCGGCACGCCAACAATGACGGGGGTCAGTCCTTCCTTGACAAGAGTTGCCGCCACTTCTGCATATCGGTCCAAAGGCCAGCATTTTGTCTGGCGATGGGCTTTAGAGGCGCCGGGAGCAAAGAGAACATAAGGAAATTTTACAGGAAAAGCATGGATGTCTTTTGCCAGTCGCGTTAAGTCTAAGGAGGGCAGGGGGCTAATATCCGCCCTTGCCAAAAGACCTTTTAAGCGATCCTGATGGTAGGTGGGGACTTTCGGTAGATCATAACGATGAGAGGCCCCTAAGGCTGTCCCAACCCATTCAGGGCGAGGACCGGGACCGAGCAAGTGAAAATAGAAATTGGTTCGGTCGACCATCTGAAGGTCATAAACCCTGTCAAATGCTCCGGACCGTAATTTTTTACGCAAATCCCATACGCTTTTCAGGTGCCGGAGTTTAGGGCGGTCATCTAGCCAAACCTCATCAAAATACCCCAACTGTTCGGCCATGTCTTTATACAGCTTTGTCGTGAGAAGCGTGATGTGGGCATGCTTGTGGTGGTTGCGGATGGCTTCAAAACCTGAAGTGGCCGCAAATATGTCGCCCAAAGCGCCCAGCTTAATGACAAGAATATGTTTCATTGTGTGATCTCCTTATACAAGGCAATTGTCTCAGCACTCATGCGTTTGAGGGAAAAGTTTGTGCAAACATGGTTCCGGGCTTCTTTTTCCATGATTTGCCGCTCTTCCAGGGACATTTTCAAAACTCTGTCCATGGTTTCTGCTAAAGCTTGCGCATCTCCCGGAGGGATAAGGTAACCCGTCGTCCCCTCCTTGCAAAGCTCCGGGGTAGCCCCGTGGTTCGTGGCAATGAGGATTCGTTCCATGGCCCCTGCTTCAGCGGTGACGCGTCCAAACGTTTCCGGAGCAAGGGAAGGAGAAACGACGAAGTCTGAGGCTGCATAAGCAACTTTTAGGGGGTGTGTCGTATGGGAGATGTGGCGGATAGGCAGCTCTTCCAATTGGCGGGCCACTTCTTTTGGATAAGAGGAATTGAGCTGGTCTTGACCTAGAATAATGCCAAATATGTTAGGAGTGTTGAGCTGTCGCAATGCGTCAATAAAAACGGTTTGTCCTTTAAGGCGCGTTACCCGTCCTGGCAATAAAAAAACCTTGGCGTCAACCGGAATATCCCATGTTTTTCGAAAGTCTTTAATTTCTTCTGGGGAAACAGTTTGAGGATCAAAAGCTTCAACATCTACACCTTCATGAATTAAGCGGATTTTTTTTAATGAAGTCGGGTGTTGGGCCTGTATATAGCGGGAAATAAATTCAGAGATGGCGATGACGCGCGTTCCACGGGCCATAACGGAATTATAAAAGGTCTTGATCATGCTTGACGTGCGGTGCGCGCCGTGAAAAGTTGTTACCAGAGGAACCTTTGTCCAATGGGAAGCCCATAAAGCACTCCAGGCGGGAGCGCGGGAGCGCGCATGGATGACTTGGATATCATGGTCGCGAATCAGGCGAACCAGGGCCATGGCGTTGCGAATCATTTGAAGGGGATTTTTAGACGCCAACGGAAGGGTAAAGTGCGTGCCGCCAAGGGTTTCGAGTTCAGGAACAAGGCTTCCTCCTTGAGAAGCAACATAAGTTACCGGGAAAACTTGACGAAGTGCTCCAACCATATCCAGAGTGGTGCGCTCGACCCCTCCCATATTCAGTTCAGGCAATACTTGTAAGATTCGTAAAGTTGACATTATTCATCCTTATGCTGCGGGCAGTATAGGAGGGATAAGGCAGAAAAGTCTATATTTTATTGATATCTGGCAATTTATTGCTTCTTTTTATATGAGGTAGGAAGCTAGAGATGCGATCAAGTGGGTTACTTTGTTTAACTGAGTCCACTTCTCTTGAGGGCTTCCTGTAAAGCCCTTTGTCTCTGTTCTTCTCTTGTCTCTTTTGTCCCTAATACTTTTTTCGCTTTTGGGCTGGTTGTTGGTGGTTCACGATCACTCATATCTCTTGATGCGGCTTCTTGATCTTTTTTCTGATCGCGAGAGCCGGGCAGGAGTTTTTTAACATTGTGAGATATGCTGTTTTTCTTCTTTTGAGGAGGTGATGGATCCTTTTTTGGGGCTAATTGGCACTCTTTGAGGGTTTTTGTTCTTGCCGTTTGCTTTTCTATTTGGGATAGGCTGAGTGCACAATTCTTCCGCCCTTCGTTCAGAATACCATAAATTTCTCTGAAGGATTTTAAGATTTCTTGATCTGAGAGAGTCCCTTTTTAGGTCATCTCTTCTGTTTCTAGACCGCTGAGCTTAGCCTTAACAGTCCCTACTGTTTTTTTAAGAAGACTATTAAGATTCCCGATCAAGCCAATTTTATCGCTTTGTGTATAATATTGAACCTGGGTGCCATACCCTTCAGGTTTGACCGGGTCAATGACGGAAGACCTAATGTTTGTAATGTTGGCCGTGCAGGCATCCTCGAATTCTTGGATCATAAACTGGGAAGTATCTTTCAAGATTTGTATTCCCATTGAAGGTTTTTGTGCAGTTTGGTGAGGAGTCGGCGGAAGAGGGCGAGGATTCTGTTGCATACCTAAAGCGGGTGTTGCCATAACGATTAATCCTATGCTCGCTAATCGAATACTAAACATATTATCCTCTTTCTACATAAATTGATTGATCAATTGTATTTATAGTACGTATGTGACTCTTAAACTGCCCGTCACTTTTAAACTTTAAAATCAAAATGTAAAGAACTTACTGTTTGCCATATTCCGTCATTGCAATGACA
>CAZXMD010000020.1:0-17448 GCA_964641635.1 uncultured Candidatus Finniella sp.
TGCCTTATAGCTTCGCTTTCAATCCAGCTCTTATCGGAAGCAATAACGGTTACAGTTGCTTGCTCTCCATATTTAAAATTACCCATAATTTTTCTCTTATATATATGATTTTACTATTAAATTTCTTGTTAACATGTTCGTTTTTATAAATATTTTTCATCTTGATCTCCTTTAATTAAAGTTTTGTTGTCTTCTCAATAAAATAAGAAGGCAGCCCTAATTTACACGGGTATGTTAGCTTTCATGTAGATACACAAATACTAATAAGACCGAGCGTTTAAGCAGTCCGTTTGATATGGTGAGATTGTACGAGAAAATGGGTACGACAAATCATTGTGAGGAACTCACGTGATTTAAAAACTCAGTGCTCAAATGGCTACTGGATGTTTGATAAAATTTGCCGCATTGGTTGACACCTACTTTTTTAAGGATAACACTAAAATTAATAACAGGTCACATTAAAAATATCAATTTTAATGCAGTGGACTTAGGAAAAGAATATTGAAAAATATGACATAAAAGACACAATTATTAATCACAACCCTCCAATAGGGTTACGGGAAGTGGTACTCTCATATCCTCAGATGGAAATACCTGTCAGGATTTTTACGGACATCACCTTGTAAACTTGCGTCTGCTTGAGACCTTATATCCGCAACATCATCAACTTTAAAAGTCGTTTTACAATCCGTACATTTAAGGTCCCAACCAGTGCCTTTTTTATTCTGCCTTTGGATTAGGTTGGTTTTGCACTTTAAGCAAATGGGTGTAAGAAGGAAAACATTTCTTGCTTGTTCGTATACGAAAATTTCCCATCACACGCCTATAAAATTCTGGTCATGCCAAAGCTCGGGGTGTTTATATGTATAGAGACGTTCTCCAAGAAGGCCTGCTTTTTCATTAAGTAACGATTCCTTTTCTTCTTTTTTTCTCTTAAGCCATAAACTAACAGCCATACAAGCTGAAAAGGTAATTACAGCAGTAAAAGTAATAGATATATAACCTATTCCCCCGTACAAAAGGAGTAGGCTAACTCCACCTGCAACAATTATGGATAGATAAACAGCTGGGTTCTTACTGTTAATAACTTCTTTAAACAATGAAATTGAGGTGATAAAGTTTTCAAACATTCAAGGAGGACATCCATCGGTAATCAGAAGTCTATTCTACATCTCATGATGCCATAAGCCATGCCACATAAACAAGAATTCAAAACAAGTTTAGCTCAGGCGTGACCTGTGTAAGCCATTGTTTTTTTTCTTGATGAAAAATAGTTATAAATTTGATCATTAATGATAGTAAAAATAAAGACATAAATTTTAGCAAGCGGGTATTTAGAATAAGGTAGTTTGCGTTCTTTTTCATTTTGTCTGCATTTTTGGTCATGAAAATCTAATCTTGATTCATTCATTATCGATTTGTTTATTGACAAATGGCTCAGAGACACTTATAAAATAGTACAGAGTTTCTTAGCAGTCAACTTAAAAAGTTAAGTTACATTAAGGGGTTCCTGTGGAAAACTTGACCCCATAAGATTCGATGAAGCTTTAATGTGGATCGATAAGAGAGAGAGGTAACCATGCCTATTGAAATTATCTCAACTAAAAGACTAGGTTATGAACCTGATTGCAGGATATGTGGTGCTGGATCTTTAACAAACTTTAATTGGCTTTATGCTCAAAATCACCCACATGCGCATAATCTTTATGCTTATGAATCTTCAAAAAAACTTAGAATAGGGTCGCTATTTAAATGTAAATCTTGCAGTCATCCTTGGTATTTAGATAAGGATGAGCTTTTTATGAATTCCGTACCTTTAGAGAAATTAGAATTAATAGAAGAGTGGAATATCAGTCCTATACATCTAACTAATGAGCAACTAGAAATCTTAACTAAAATTGGAAGTACGCCTCCAGATATATATGGAAATGGAAGGCAGTATAGGCAAACACCATGTAGAGTTGTTGCTAAAACAGGTGAAATTTTTAACTTTGCTATTATATCTCAGCAACAGCATACACCATTTGAAGAACACAGGAAATATCGCCTAGTAACAGAAATTCAAGATATTCAACCCAGTCCTTGTGCTCTTCCCTTGGAAGTGCGAATTGCAACAACACAAGCAGAAGAGATGAGTTATGGTTTTGCTCCTACTGTTGTTGAAAAGCCCAATGGTGATAGAATGATTCTAAATTGGACGCAGGATTTTTATGATAGGACAGATTGTCTGGCTGCGGATATAAAGATTGCGAAAGATTATAAGGTCTCTGATTGTTTAAGTAATATTTTTGATTTATCTGCTGAGATTACCTATTTCTTAGCCGATATATAATTGTAGAAGAGTAAGATAGTTGCCGTTATTATGCAACTTTAGCCATTAATCATGAAAGATCAATGTGGATGTGTTTGCGAGTCCACGGATATATTATAGGATCTATTATTCTATAGCTCATGCTATCAGAAACCTCAGTGCTTACCTTCGCTTTTTGAATCTTTTATACTCCAGTACGGATGTCCTGGCGGGTATCCTTCCTCAACGCTAGGCAAGCGGGAAAATCTAAGGTCAAGCAAGCTACATATTTCTTGCATAATTTCTACTACATTGTTGTTGAGTTCTCTTTGGATCTCTTCGTTCTCATGAGAGATAGCAAATCTCTCAAGTGTACCATGACCTCCCAAAAGAACCTGATAATGAGAGCGCGCTACATCTAAGCGCTCTTCAGCAGACTTCTTATCATTTATTAATTTTTTAAGGATTTTCGTAATATCTCTTACATAATTACGGCCGCTATTTTCCTTTAGTATTTTTAGGTATGCTTTAAACAAAAATTCTAACCGTGCCAGCTTTTCATTATTGTCTATGATCGTGATCCGTTGAAACCATCCAGAATGACCCCGATCATCAGGCGTCCGTAATTCCCATACTTGGCTACTATCAATTTGTACAAAAGTTCCTTCAAGGGGAGTTTCTATGCAAACTCTCGTTGCTTTACCTAATTTAATTCGTTCGTTTAGCCACTTTGAAACAAGCTCATTATCTCTCCAATCTTTGAAATCAATATGGCCGTCATCAAATTCGATCCCATGAATAGTTGAATAACCGGTGCCGCTGATCTGAATAGCTTTGCCTAATTGAATTTGCTTATCCATCCATTGGGCGAGAAGTTTGTAATCGTAATAACGAAAAATACGTGTTTCTACCCAAGCATCATTGAAATTTTCAATATAAACCTTGAAAGCACCCGTAAGAGTTGTAATATCTGGCCAAATTAAATGCCATATCGCTCCACTCTCATTATGAACAAACCACTTATCCCCCAAATTCTTACAAAGAGCTTTTGGGGGAGCAGATATTTCTGTGGCAACTTCTGTTTGGGCTTGCTCATCAATCCAAGAAAGGAAATCGGCAAAAGCTCCTCTATTTCTAAAACCGTTTATTTCTTCCCAAGGGCATAGTTTCGTATCTGTTTTCATGGTTGCAACTCCTAAATCTAACCTTGGCTCTCTCTTTAATTAATTGATACTCATCAATAGGTTCACTGTTACTTGACTATTAAGTGGCATAGAGCCATTTAATAGTCAAGTGCAAAGTTAGCTTAAAAAACGAAGGGTTAGGAGAGAAAATAGGGGTAATTAGGTACTTATCTTCTGAATAGGGGGCTAAAAGTTAACGTTTATTGATTTTTTAGACCTCACCCGTTCGCCTTCAATATTCCGCATGAAATAGTGAGTTTTTTGAGGTATTATAGGCTTATACAACTTTGCTGGCTTTTTACTCTCATACCGCATGGTTCCGGTTTCTTCGAGTACATGAGCGCCAAGGATTCTTCTGCGAAAGGATTTATGATCAATTTTTTTCTGCAATAAAATTTCGTATATTTTTTGCAGTTCCCCCAATGTAAATTCCTTGGGAAGCAAATGGATAGGGAGGGAGGTGTATAATACTTTACTTCTTAACCGTTCTGAGCACTTCGCAAGGATCTTCACGTGATCAAATGCTAAGTTTTCCTTTACCTTTCCGCCTTCTACAAGCAACCATTTTATGGCATCTGCTCCTTTCCCTGCTTTTAAGTGAATATCCTCATAAGGAATAAGCGCAAAATAGACCGTTGTGATAGACCAACCGCGAGGATCTCTTTCACCGTCACCAAATGTCTCACACTGCTCTAGGTAAGGCGTTTTAACGCCTGTTTTTTCTTCTAGTTTCCGCTTAGCTGTAGCTTCAATATCCTTATCGAACTGAATGTCTACATACCCTCCGACTAAGGACCACCAGCCCCTATATGGATCATTCGCGCGTTTTATAGCTAAGACATGCAATTGCTCATTTAATATCGTGAAAATGACGACATCTACGGTCGTGTTTGGGCGTTCATACCCAGAAGCGTCGTAGTCACTTAAAAATTTTTCATCTAAAAATATTTTCTCTTTAGTCATTATCGCGAGCTTTCCTTTTATAAGGCTCCCTTAGTTCTCTTTGTTTCTCTACCACATTCATTAAAAATCTAACAAGCTCAGATAGATTTTTCTTCGGATGAGGAGGGGGCCAAGATATTAATTCTTACATCAGATAAACCTAAAGAATAAAAGAGGGAGTGGGTAAAATCAGTTTTTAGCAAGCGGATTGGGATAAATGGAAAGAGAAAACCCCGAGATTTGCAAGGTAGCCACGTCACCTACTGGTACACATATGGTACATTTTTTAAATTTAGCACCAAAATTAGAGGGGGATTTTTCTAAAAAAATTCTACGAAAAACCCAATAAAATCAATGGCGGATGGGGTGGGATTTGAACCCACGAAGGAGTTGCCCCCTTGCCGGTTTTCAAGACCGGTGCTTTCAACCGCTCAGCCACCCATCCGCAATCTCAGTAAATGTGCCCGACGGCGGTGGAATCGTCAATAGATAAGTTAGACATACTTTGAGGTTACGTCCACCAAGGGGTCGGGGAGCTGGCGCAAAAGAGGGATAATTTCATCAATGGAGGTCACAAAGATCAACAATTGCTCATCCAGGGGCCGGGCAAAGTGGTGTTTGATCACGTTGTGGATGAGGGCCTTGAGTGGGTCCCAATACCCATTGATATTTGCAATAATCAGGGGTTTATCGTGCATTTCCAGCTGACGCCAGGTTAAAATTTCGAAGAGTTCATCAAGGGTGCCAAACCCACCGGGTAAAATGACAAATGCGTCAGCATTTTCTGACATTTTAAGCTTGCGCGTGTGCATGGAATCCACAATGTGAAGCTCACTTAAATTATTGTGTCCCCCTTCAATGTGTTCCAAATCCTTTGTGATAAATCCGATGGCCCGGCCACCATGGTTCATAGCCCCATCAGCAACAAGTCCCATCAGGCCGAGTTGCCCTCCGCCATAGACCAGTTGGATCCCAGCATCGGCAAGAGATTTTCCAAGTTCGAAAGCAGCTGTTTGATAGATAAGTTCCGACCGTGAAGAGGACCCACAGTAAACACAAACGGATTTGATTTCTTGCACACATAACCCCTTTAGGAAGTTTTTATGACCATATCCTTATAGTAGGAGCTAAAATGTTAAGAATCGCTTAAAGGGCCGGGAGAAGAAAGCCACTCATGAGATGGCTTGCTCCTCATCGCTTAATTGACCATGGCAATGCTTGTATTTTAATCCCGAACCACAAGGGCAGGCCGCATTTCGCTGAACACGTCCCCAGGTTGAAGGATCTTCAGGGTTAATGGCTCCTCCCTCAGCCTTAGAGCGCCTGGTGCGCACAGGCTCTGGGACGTAATCCGCCGTATTCGGGGCTTGTGTAATCGGGTCCCATAGGGGCATTCCCGCTGGCGCTCCTAAATCTTCATTCCCCTGAACCCAATCAGGTGTTTCTTCTTTAAAGCGGGAGAAGTCCGTTTCCTCTAATAAGATATCTTCAATGCTTTCTTCCGAGGGTGTCTGTAAATTAAAGTGGGCCAGGATTGAGGTGGCTTCTTCACGCACGCGGACCAATAATTCCTGAAACAAATTGAAGGCTTCTCGTTTATATTCGTTCAGTGGATTGCTCTGAGCATAAGCGCGCAAATTAATGCCTTGCCGCAAATGATCGAGCATCAAAAGGTTTTCTTTCCAGCACCGGTCAAGGGTTTGCAACAGGAGGGTTCGCTCAGCAGCGCGCATCAGGGATGCACCATACTGTTCTTCTTTTTGAAGAGCAAGCTCGTCAACGGCTTTTAATACCCGTGCGTATAACTCGGATTCTGCAATACCCTCTTCGGACGCCCAGTCTTCAATAGGAAGGTTCAAGCCGAATATGCGGACGCATTCTGCATGCAACCCTTTAAGGTCCCATTGTTCGGAAAGGGCATTTTCCGGAATATGAGTTTTAACAATATCATCAACCACTGCACTGCGCATTTCATGAATCAGATCTTGCGCATCTTCTTCCGTCATCAATTCGCGGCGCTGTTCGTAAATAATCTTGCGCTGGTCGTTCATTACATCGTCATATTTCAGCAAATGTTTACGAATGTCAAAGTTCCGCGCTTCCACTTTCTGCTGGGCGCGCGCCAAGGCTTTGCTAATCATGGAGTGAGAGATGGCTTCGCCTTCCTGGACACCCAATTTGCGCAACATGCCATCCAGACGCTCTGACCCGAAAATGCGCATTAAGTCATCTTCCAGAGAAATAAAGAACTTGGAGGCGCCTGGGTCTCCCTGACGGCCGGAGCGTCCGCGGAGCTGGTTGTCTACACGGCGGCTTTCGTGACGTTCCGTTCCAATAACATAGAGGCCGCCAGCCGCCTTTGCGACCTGTTGTGCTTTGTTAATTTCTTCCCGAATTTGATTTATCCGTTTTTCCCGTTCCTTAGGGTCTGTTACTTCCGACAATTCGCGCTCAATACGCATGTCCAGGTTGCCGCCCAGCTTAATGTCCGTTCCGCGACCGGCCATATTGGTTGCGATCGTCACGGCTTCCGGATAACCGGCCTGTGCGATAATTAAGGCTTCCTGGTCATGGTAACGGGCGTTGAGGACCTGGTGCACAATCTTCTCTTTTGTCAAAAGTTCGGACATTACTTCTGATTTTTCGATGCTGGTTGTTCCAACCAACACAGGCTGCTTACGGTCCTGGCATTCGCGGATCAATTTCACAACGGCGCCATATTTTTCCTTGGCGGTTAAGTAAACTTCATCGTCGTAGTCAAGACGCTGAATCGGAACATTAGTGGGAATCTCAACCGTTTGCAGTTTATAGATTTCGTCAAACTCCGGCGCATCCGTCATAGCTGTTCCGGTCATGCCTCCAAGTTTGGGATACATCCGGAAAAAGTTCTGGTAAGTAATGGACGCCAAAGTTTGGTTTTCCATCTCGATGGTAACTTTTTCCTTGGCTTCTAAAGCCTGATGCAGGCCTTCGGAGTAGCGGCGGCCTTCCATCATACGGCCTGTAAACTCATCAATGATAACGACTTTGTCATTCTTAACAATGTAGTCAACATCCCGCGTAAATAGCTTGTGGGCCCGCAAAGCCTGGTTAACATGGTGAACAAGGCCGATGTTGTGAATGTCATAAAGGGTTGCGCCATGAAGAAGGAGGTCGTGTTGGCGGAGTAAAGTTTCAATGTGTTCCACGCCGGCTTCCGTTAGCGTTACCGTGCGCTGTTTTTCATCCTTCTCAAAGTCTTCCGCGGTAAGGGAAGGGAGCAGTTTATCAATCTGCATATACAGGTCTGAGGAATCTTCAGCAGAACCCGAGATAATCAATGGAGTTCGGGCTTCGTCAATCAGAATGCTGTCGACTTCGTCAACAATGGCGTAATTGAAAGGCCGTTGGACCATCTCACTCAACCGGAATTTCATGTTGTCGCGCAAATAATCAAAGCCAAACTCGTGGTTTGTTCCATACGTTACATCCGCGTCATAAGCATCCCGGCGTTCAGAGTCGGTTAATCCATGAATAATACAACCTACCTTGAGGCCCAAAAACTCATAAATCTGCCCCATCCACTTGGAGTCACGTTCGGCCAGATAATCGTTAATCGTGACCACATGGACGCCTTTTCCTTCCAGGGCGTTGAGGTAGACGGGCAGGGTTCCGACCAAAGTTTTTCCTTCACCGGTCCGCATTTCGGTGATCATTCCCTCATGCAGAACAATACCACCCACCAGCTGAACGTCAAAGGGGCGCTGGCCTAAAGTGCGCTTTGCTGCTTCTCGGACCGTCGCAAAAGCTTCCGGAAGGATATCATCCAAGGTTTCGCCCTGTGCAAGGCGTTGCCGGAACCAGTCTGTTCGGGCGCGTAAGTCGTCATCGGAAAGTTTTGAAACTTCCCCTTCTAACGCGTTGATTTTCTCAGCTGTTTTAAAATATTTCTTGACGATACGATCATTGGCGGAGCCAAACAGTTTCTTAAAAGCCGTTGTTAACATATAAGCCTCAATTAAAATTTCTTGTTTTATTTTCAATAGCCAGGGCATTTCCTATAAAAAGCATGAGAAAATCACCCTTACCCCATAATATGACATCTTGCGTTCATTGTAATTCTATTTTATAAAAGACTCAATGGTTATAGCCTGGTAAGGGGCCATTAATTTTAACCACCCTGTTTATGAGGGTATTTGCAATGTTGCCATCTTGCCTCCTTTTCCTTAAATCTGATAGGGTCTAAGGGCTTGGATGTGGTCTTAACGGTAACGCGTATGCACCTTATAATCAAGATGGTTACCAGCAGAATCTGTGTTTTATATATATTTAGTAAGGAAATCTGTCACATGAAATCACTTTTCTCTTCCCGATCCGTCGCTTTGGCAATCCTGTTGCTGGCATCTGCCGTTCCTATGGCAATGGGGGCTGCGGCTCCTAACGCAACAGCGGCGACTTCTGCAGCTGAACCTGCAGATAGCACGGTCGTTTCAAAGATTACGATAGATGGCAAGACCATTGAAATTACCTATGGCCAGGTCAAAGATAAATTAAAGCTATTGCCCCCACAACTTCAGAACGCTCCTTTTAAAGAGATTTTCCCTCTGCTTCAAAAAAGCGTTGGAACGGAACAGATTATTTCCTATTTAGCTGAGAAAGCGGGCCTGAAGAGTGACCCTGAGTATCAAAAGATGGTTGTAGAATGCCAAAAAGGCGTTTTGCAAAAACTATTTCTTGATAAGGAGATTGAGAAGCGCGCGACTGACGATAAGCTGAAAGAAGCCTATAACGAAGTGAAGGCTGCAGCTCCGAAGGAAGATGAATACAACATCAGTATGATCACGCTTACCAGCAAAAAAGAAGCCGAAGATGTCTTAAGGGACGTAAAGAAAGCCGGCGTTGCCAAGTTTTCTGAATTTGCAAACACAAAGTCAAAGAATAAAATTCCAGATGGTAATCTAGGATATGTTCGTTTGGGTGAATTGCCGGAAGCTTTCCGTGACAAAGTTAAAAATGCAGCCAAGGCAACGATCATTCCGACAGTTGTTGAAATATCCATGCCGGATCCGACGGATGCAGGCAAGAAAGTCTCAACCTATAACATTATTCTGGTTCAGGATAAGCGTCCAGCGACCTTCCCACCATTTGAAGCCGTTAAGGGTGAGTTGAAGTCTGCTGTTGGTTCCAAATTTGCAAAAGAAGCGATCAAAGAATTTGAAGCGCAGGCAAAGGTTGAAATTTTCACAATGGATGGTAAGCCTGTAGAACAAAAAGCAGATGCTGCACCGGCTGATGCTAAACTGGCAGATAAGGCTGATGCTAAAGCAGATGCTCCTAAGTAACACTCAAGTTAAGCTGGAATCTCCGGGGGCAATAACTCCTGCAGATTTCACAAAGTTTTTGTTTTGACAAAAAGCCCCCAGTTTTTGGGGGCTTTTTTTTGAGGAATTTTAAGATGACCAAGCCAGTTATCAGCGTTGCTGGAGCTGTTCTCCAAGATGATCAGGGGCGCGTTTTTTTAGCTCAACGCCCTGCGGATAAATCTATGCCTTATTTATGGGAATTCCCCGGAGGAAAGATTGAGCGGGGTGAAACACCTGAAAATGCTTTGGTTCGTGAATTGTATGAAGAAATCGGTCTTGTCGTTTTGCCTTCTCACTTAAAGCCATTGACGTTTGTTAGTGTGGAATATCCTGATTTTCATGTTATTTTGTTAGTCTACCGTTGTTTGGAGTGGACAGGAACTCCACAGGCAAGGGAAGAGCAAGGGGGGATGGAGTGGGTCTACCCGAAAGATTTGCATGACTACCCGATGCCAGAAGCCAATTGTGCCTTAATTCCTGTGTTGGAAGATGAACTAAACCATTTGCCATAGGGATCGACCCGATATATGCCGTTGGGGGCGTACCTTTTCTACTGAGTGCCTGATTCAAATGGATTTTTATTGAAGCTGATCTGCTTTTCAACTTCATTTTGAATCTCTTCCTTAATGGCTTCTGGCGTTTTACCCGTATTTTTGTTCAAAAAATCTATTATTTTGTCTTCAGGTTCATTGCTGTCGAGCAACTTAAATGCCTGGTTTCTTTTTGGAGCTTTAAGGTTATTTCCTATTACCCTATTTATTGCGCCTTTCCTTAATTCCGCCATTTCCTCTGCGGATGGAGGAGGATTTTCTTTCTTTTCAGCCTGTAATTTTTTTGCTGCCTCTTGTTTTTTTGCTGCTTCTTCTTTTTGCAGTCTATCCCCTAGTGGCTTCAGCTTACCTATAGGGTTCTCTCCCAATGCTTTAAGCTCTTCCACGACATTTTTTGGCTCTTTCTGCTTTGCATCTATATCCTCAGGGGTTGCAAGGTGTGATTTGGTGGTGCTCCTAGATTTTGTCCTGTTTAACGAAGGTTTATGTTGCCCTTCTTCTTGTTCAGCTTGGCGTAATTCTTGTTGAAGTTTGCGTTTTTCCTCTTCGTATTCACGATTGAGCTGTTCTTCCTGGTACTTTGCCCTCTGTTCTCCAATTATTATTTTTTTTCCTGCGGTTTGTTGCTTTACTACTTCAGGCGTGTGCTGTTTTTTCTTGTCCAATTTGCCTGCTGAAAGCCTGGCAAGCTCTTCTTCCCGATTCTTCTTAATGAATTCAGGGTCCAGTTTCAACAGTTTATCTTCTTCTGCTGATGTCTCCTTTTCTTTATCTTTTTTTGAAGACCTTCCGGTAACTTTTTTTGTAATAGCCGTACCAGCCCTTATTCCAGCCCTGTGAGGTGCTGTTTGTGTTTGAACCTGAAATTCAACCCCTGCGCTGGCAGACTTCTTGATCGCTTTTGTCGCTTTCCCGGTTTTTTCGGCTAGGTTTTTTGTCGCTTCCTTAACGCCAGAAGGTTTCTTTGGCTCATCTTGGACTATCGTATCGTCCCCTTGTTTTTTGGATGTCAGCTTATCTTTTGCTGTTTGAATAGCTGACTCTCCAATGGCCATGCCTGTTTTTCCTGCTGCTTTACCAACATCCCCCACAGCCTTCGCAGCTTCGCCTGTTTTCTGGGAAAATTTCTTGCCGGACTGAATAACCGTAGATTTGTCGGCTTCCTTTTTGACCTTTCCTTTAAGACGAGAGAGACGAGATTTCTTTTCTGATTCTTTTATCCCAGGTTCGTTGTCCCCTGTCCCTGCTCCTGGCTCATCTTCGCTCGCAATGACGGCGCCATTCAAACTCAAAGATAGCATAAGAGCTGCAATCCCAGTATTTAACAAAATGAGACGTGGCTTCATTGAAATTATCTCCTCAAAAAAGTTTCTTACTTAGGACATAGTTCTAGGATATAATAGATAAGTTAATGTAATGTTAAATTACATCACTGGGATTTGAAAAAACTTGAAAATTGAGGGGGGTAACTCAGAAAGATTTGCATCAATACCCCATGCCAGAAGCCAATTGTGCATTAATTCCCTTGCTGGGAGCTGAACAGGGGCAGACTTGAAATATGACAAGCCTGATCGAAACGACCCATCTTTTTCTTCGCCGTCCCATCCCCGAAGATGCTTTGATCCTGGAAAACCTGTGGCGAGATGAAAAAGTCCGCGAATTTTTGGGTGGTATTCTTTCAGATGAACTCATCACGGAAAAAATGAGGTCTCTCCAAAACCATTGGGACAGCTACGGGTTTGGACTATGGGCTGTTTGGAAAAAGGCCTCTCAACGCCTCATAGGTCTTTGTGGCTTGCATCATACGGAAGATGGCTTAGAGCTTTCTTATCTATTCTTTCCAGAATATTGGGGGCAAGGGTTGGCGAGAGAAGCGGCCCGCGCAAGTCTCAATTACGGATTTACTGTTTTAAAGCAAGATCCGATCATTTCCATAACCCAAGAAGCCAACCTTCGCTCCTGCCGTCTCCTTGAGGCGGTTGGCATGAAATATATCCGTAAATTTGAGCGCTTCAATGCGCGGCAATGCTTGTATGAATTGCATAAAAATGAATGCTTAAGCGCACACAAAGTGGGAGCATGATAAAAAAAGAATCATTGCCTAACCATGACCGCTTTTTAGAAACCGTCAATCCATTGCTAGGATACGGCACTCTTTGGGTTTCTGGGCATATTTTTTGCACACAGATTCTGCTTCATGCCGAGTGAGTCCTAAAAGACGGGCTCCGTAGAAGGATTTTTTTCCTTTTGTAACTTTAGGCGTAGAAATGGCCCCTGTCTTGAGGGTGGTCAGTATCTTTCTAGCCTTAAGTTTGGCTTCGTTTAGGGAACTATAAGTTCCAACCTGAACACCCCATTCATTTTGAGGGGCTTCCTTTTGATCCGAAGATTTTGGAGAAGGAGGGGGCGGCCAGCTAACGGCAACGGGACGAGTCGATTTTTTGGCTATATCCGCCTTGTTCATTGCTTTTTGTAAGAACTCGGTAATTTCAGGATCATCCATATCTTCTTCCTCTTCTCTTACAGAAGGAGAGTGTCCTAAACCGACTCTTTGAAAATTGGTCTCAAGCAATTCTGCGACACGCCGATCACGCCAGTGACGGTTGGCGCCGCCCAGAACAACGGCAATTAATCGTTTGGGCTTATTATTCGGTCCTTTGCGAACTGCGGAAGCTGCTAAATTGAAGCCTGAAGCTGCTACCCAGCCAGTTTTAATTCCGTCTAAACCAGGGACTTTGCCGAGGAGGTGATTGTGATTTCGGTGAACCCTGCCACGGTGGTGAAAGGCTTGCATTCGAAAGTGACGGTAGTCTTTTGGAAAATGAAGATAAAGCGCGCGGGATAGAATAGCCATATCACGGGCGGTTGTGACTTGATATGGATTGGGAAGGCCGGAAGCATTCTTAAAGGTTGTCTTGTGCATACCGAGGCTTCTTGCCTTGTGGGTCATTTGGGCGGCGAAATTAGCTTCGCTACCGCCCAGATATTCTGCGATTGCGGCCGCGGCGTCATTGGCAGATTTTGTAACCAGTCCCTTGATAATAGTTTCAACAGAGACATATTCCCCGGCCCGCAACCCCAGTTTAGAAGGCGCTTGACGGGCGGCATGGGCCGAGACCGGGATGCGGGTGTTCATTGTAAGCCGCCCGGCCTTTAAAGCCTCAAAAACCATGTACAAAGTAGCCATTTTGGTCAAAGAAGCGGGGTGACAGATTTTATCAGCATCTTCTTGTTCTAAAACAGCCCCAGAACTTGCATCAATAACGATGGCAGAATATCGGGGAGTTAAACAAGCAGCACAGTTAACATAAGTAAAAAAAAACAAGCAGATAAAAAGACTTAACTTGCCCATGATTGTGAAAAAATCTCCTATTGCCCTATTCTAGAACACTTTAATTCTAGTCTAGCACATTAGAAAATAATTAAGATAGTTTGTCCAGCTTAGAAACGTCCCTGATCTAAATTTTTTTCAGGCAAGCAATCACACGCCAAATGCTGCTTCAAGTTTTTTAAATCCTTGCGGATCTGGCTGCGCTGCAACGAACTCAAGTATTTGTTTTGCACAGTCAGCAGAAGGCGTATGGGTGGTGTTGATCTCAAGGTCATAAAACCGGGTAGGGCCGTGTACCCTGTTGATTTGATCGCGTCCAAGCCCAATGCTATAACCGCCTCTTTTTTGTTCACGGCGAATCAATTCTTCTAAATCACAATGAATGCCGATGCAATAAGCCCTTAAACCTTTGAAAGCCTTTGTGTATTCCTTCAGGTAGTAGTCATGAAATAAAACTTCATCACAGGCCACGTTAAATTTTCGCGTGGAAATTTTGGCAATGATTGGGGGAATCGTGTGGAGGATGGCCCGTCCGAAATCTCCATTATAAACCCGGGTAATGGGGCCATTTTCATCTTCCTCCCGAACGAATTGGATGCCTTCCTTTGCTTTAGGGCCCCATCCATAGTAATCAGCCGGTATCATGTCGAGAAAATTATCGACGCCAAGCTTTAAGAGCGGAAAGTCGGCCTGTTTTTGGAGTTCGTGAATAATAGATGTTTTTCCAGAGGTTGCAACACCATTTAAAAATATAATCATCCCTGCTCTCCTAATATTTCGTTGTCAGTTTCAAGAGCCATTGAGGGCTATGACTAATAGCCCAAGTTTCAACAGCCTTATTACTTCCAGTTAGTATCAGAAAACTAATAACAATTAGTGAATACCCCAACCACTTACAGCCTTTGCGCCCCCGTTTCAGTATCTTTTTCTTCTTTAAATATTTTTTTGACAGGTAAGAAAGGACAATGAGGGGGGGGTGTAACCCCCCAAGCATAAACAGCCATTAAGAGGCTTGCTTGAGTAAAGTGATCTCCACGACGGGCTAGAGTTAAAGTAAACGAAAGTGTTGGGCCTGTGCAGGGGGGTCAAAGAAACCCCAAAATAGGCCAATCAAAAAAGTGATGGCAAGTTTTTTAAAGGGTAATTCGTTCATGTTGGCCGGGTAAATTTGGTGAGGAAGTTTTATGGCTAAAGGCTTGCCGTAATGAAGCAGAAAGGTTTGTATAGGGCGGTAGCTCAAGAATATGCCTATGATTAACAAAAGAATAACCGAGAGGAGGCGTAATTTTTTAATTTCTAACCCTAAGACCATATGGGAAATTGCTAGACCAAATCCCCTATTTAAGAATATCAGAGGAAATTTATAAAAAAACAAGGGATTAAATAAAAAAAGAGCGTTACCAACGCGTTCATGGGAAGTGTTAGGTCATGACAAGTGTTAAGTTTTAAAAGGATTAACCTTGGCGAGCTTTAAAGCGAGGCGCCTGTTTGTTAATGACATATATCCGTCCACGGCGACGAACAATTTTACATGCCTTGTGGCGTGTTTTTAATGTCTTAAGTGAGTTTGCGATTTTCATAACCAAAACCTTTGAGAAAAATTAATTACCTATCAGTACCGCTTTTTTGAGCAGATGTCAAGTTTTAGTCGATGTTACTTTTACCACCCCTATTTGTTTATTTCTTGCCGTTTATCGGTAGTTGTCGTTGAGAAAGCCAGCAAGAGACTTTCGATGACCAGGTCTAGAAATTTTTGTCTATTCTTCTTGAATTTATTGCCTTCAAAAAAATCCGGTTGTTGCATGAAGGGCATGGAGGCTGTGGTCATAATAAGATAATCAACCATTTCCGGGTCTAGCTCCGGTCGGACCTCTCTGCGCTGTTGAAACTCTTTAATCTGGGGAACCGTTGAGTTAAATTTGGCATCCTGAAGTCCCCTGACGTTTTCTTCCGGCATTTCAAGCCGCTGCCAGGCAATAAGGCGCGCAATATCAGGGTTTTTTTCATAAAACTCAAAACGTAAGGTCACGAAATATTTCAGGAAATCTTTAAAAGAATCCATTGGAAAATCAGCCTGTAAAGTTTCTTTGCCTGCATGCTTTTCCAGTAGATTTTGTTTTACGGCTTTCCACAAGTCAGCTTTGTTTGAAAAGTGGTGATAAATCAGGCTCTTGTTAATTTTTGCTTTATCACTGATGTCATTGATGGAGGATCCGTCAAATCCTTTGGCAATAAATACCTCTTGAGCGATCTGTAAAATTTTTTCGGCAGTTGCATGCTTGCCCTTTTGCTTGGTCACCCCAGTCTCCCTTGAAGATGATAATTATCCTGCCAGAACTTTAACGGCAACAAATCCCAGCACCAATGAAACAAGGAGCGCACCCAAAAGCCAGGGGAGATAACGCTCAATGAAGGTGCGGGCCCAGTCCCCAAAGAACCATAGAAGACCGGCGAGGAGGAAAAACCGGAAGGAGCGGGCAATGATGGAAGCCAGAACAAATTGTGAGAGGTTTAATCCTGCCACACCACTTGTAATGGTTACTAGTTTAAAAGGAATTGGCGTAAGGCCCTTCAGGACAATAAGCCAGAATCCCCAGTCTTGAAAATCTGTTTGAAATTTTCCAAAGGCTGCTTGCAAATGATAGGTCTGGATAATCCATTCCCCGATGGTTTCAAACAGGAAATATCCGATGGCATACCCGACAAGCCCCCCAAGTACAGATGAGATTGTGCATAAAGTCGCCAGCCACCAGGCTTTGGCCCTATCCGCTAGAATCATGGGGATTAGCATCAGGTCGGGAGGTAAAGGAAAGAAAGAGCTTTCAGCAAAAGAAACGAGGTTGACAATCCAGACGGCTTCGGGCCTGGCAGCCATCTGGAGGGTCCACGCATAAAGACGCCGGAGCCAGGAGCTGGAAGCGATAGCAACTGTGTCGGTCATATTTTTGCACTCATCATTTCAGGGTTGGCGTTTGGCGTTAATTTTTCATCAATGAGGTTGATCATTTCTTTGACGCCGTATAAGGCAATAAAAGAGCCCATGCGGGGGCCTTCTTTTTGCCCGAGGAGAACCTCATATAAAGCGGCAAACCAGCTCCGTAAATCCGGGTAGGGGTGGCTCTTTCCCACTTCGAAAACGAGTGTTTGCAGGTCTTCGGTAGGTGTATCTGTTGAAATAGCCTTCAGGCGATCCCTCAAGTCAGTCATGGCCGCTTGGTCGACGTCCGTTGGGGTACGGTAGATTTTTGTCGGGAGAATAAAATCATGGTAATAGTGGATCGCGTGGTCAATGAGCCGGGCTAAAAAGGGCGCAGACTCTGGTGTCGCCCCTGGTTGATAGCGGGTAACAAACCCCCAAAGGATGGACGCGTCTTCCGCGTTGCATACGGAAGCCAGGTTCAGCAGGATGCCGAAACTCAAGGCGCTTTCCAGGACAGGAGGTTGCCCGGAATGGACATGCCATGTGGGATTTTCCAATTGCAGGTCTTGCGCTTGTGTGGGGTACTTGTCGACCCAGGACAAATAATCATCGACATGGCGGGGGATGACGTCAAAGTAAAGACGCTTTGCTTTGCGGGGAGATTGATACATATAGTAGGACAAGCTTTCCCACGGCGCATATTTTAGCCAGTCTTCAATGGTTAAACCATTGCCTTTGGATTTGGAAATCTTTTGACCCAATTCATCGAGGAAGAGTTCATAGGTCAGGCATTCCGGAGGCCTGCCCCCCAAAATGTGGCAGATCTGACTCGAGAGCTTTACCGAATCAATGAGATCTTTGCCTGACATCTCATAATCCACATCAAAG